>PLGM01000295.1 GCA_003139795.1 Acidobacteriaceae bacterium
AACGAGGCCGGGGTACGCCGCCGGGCCGAGCTGTTTTATCAGCAGCTGGATGGACTGCAGGACTTGCGGCGCACTGTGCGAGGAGAACTGTTAGCCGAGAGCCGGAAACATGCGGGAGTGAAACTGCTGCGCCAGATTCCTTTCATCGGCCCGCTGCGGGCCGCGCAGCTGGTGGCCCTTATGCAGACACCGTACCGGTTCCGGAACAAGCGGCAACTGTGGACCTATAGCGGTCTGGCAGTAGAGACGCACGACAGCGCGGAATATCGCTATGTGGACGGACAACTGCAACGCTCGAAAAAGCCACCGCAGGTCCGCGGCCTCAATCAAAATCACAACCACGCGATGAAGGAGATCTTCAAAAGTGCGGCCCTGAACGCCACTCTTCGTGCGGGACCATTCCAGGATTTCTATGAAGGCCTGCTGGCCAGGGGAATGAAGCCGGAGTTGGCCCGCGTCACACTGGCGCGCAAGATCGCGGCCATTACGCTAACGCTTTGGAAGAAGGGAGAGTGTTTCGACGCAGGATACCTGAGGTCAGCAGGGATCGTGGTGCGTTCGCCAGGAAGCTGGGGGCCAAAATCCCTGGCAAAACCGGCCACTTTGGTGATCACCGGCTCGGACAGTTCAAAACCGGCCATTGAAGTGACCACCGGCTCCGGCGAACCAGCCAACAACTCAAAAGCGGCCACTTCAGTGATCACCGGCTTTTTGCTTTCAGGGGCAGATCTGGCGCAGGACGGCCAGCGCACGGCCAGCAGCAGTGAACCCTACCGCGAGCTGATCGAACTGGAGCTATCGCGGGGCCGCAACGCGATGGGCATCTTTCAGGATCTGGTTGATGGCCACGGGTTCACGGGCGGTTATCAGAGCGTGCGGCGCTTCGTGCGGGGACTTCGCGGAGCCACATCGCCGGAGGCGCGGGTAATCATCGAGACAAAACTCGGTGAGGAGGCCCAGGTTGATTACGGCACGGGGCCGATGGTGCGCGATCCAGATAGCGGCAAGTATCGGCGCACGCGGCTGTTCGTACTGACGCTGGGCTGCAGTCGGAAATGTGTTCGGCTGCTGGCCTTCCGGTCGAGTGCGCGTGTGTGGGCCGAGCTTCACGAGAAGGTTTTTCGCCGTCTTGGCGGTTCTCCGCGGGTCGTGGTCCTGGACAACCTTCGCGAGGGCGTGTTGTCTCCGGACTTCTACGATCCGGGCCTGAATCCCTTGTATCGCGACGTTCTGGCGCACTATGGTGTGACAGCGCTGCCCTGCAAGGTGCGGGATCCCGATCGAAAAGGAAAAGTCGAGAGTGGAGTCAACCATGCGCAGATGACGCCGCTGAAGGGCAAGAAGTTCGAGAGCCTGGAAGAAGCGCAGGCGTATCGGCGCAGACAGCGGCCCTCGAAATCTTTGAGCATTGATCACTGCTGTGCAATGAAGGATCGAACGGATTCCGAGGAATCCGATAAGGGCTCCACGGTCGACGGACCGTCCGGAGGCGTTCCGCACAGTTCGCGACCCAAGCCGATTTGGACAACTGGTCGAATAAAGACTTTTCCGATGGGGCTGCCGGGACAGTCGACCAGGGTGGCGCGGGGTGGGATAGCGCTTACGGAATTCTGACCGCGCTCCATAAGGTAATTTTAGAGTTGGCGACTGGAGGTCAGTGAGGGTACTGGTCGAGGGAATGGCAGGGTGCGAATCTTAAAGCGTCTTGGCTTGTTCCCGCTGTCGCCGCAATTCAATCAGAGCGCGCGTACACTCAGCACACTTGAAGATGTGCAAGTCCTTTAAATCTGAAAGTTCAACCTCGCGCGGTGTATCGGAGAACCTCTTCAGAACCGCGGGGTCGGGACATCCCACGCGTTCCGGATTCGGGTAGTGAGCGAGGATATATTCCTGCAGCTTCTCGAACAAGAGCGTATCGTTCTGGTCGTCGTTCAGTAAGGGTTGATGCTCAGCCACGACGTCCTTCCTGACTGGATCGACAGGGTTGACGATCATTTGCCATGCTCGTTGATCCCCAATCTTTGACGGATTCTCTTCAATGCCCGCTGGCAACGTACGCGAATGCTCGCTTCAGAAGTTCCGAGGATTGCCGCAACCTCCGTCCAGCGCGTCCGGCTGTATCTCATGAGCAGCGCAAGGCGGACTTCCGAAGGTATACCGTGCAAGATTACCTCCAAGTCGAGTGAGGAATCAACAGAGGAAAACTGGTTCTGAACGGGCTTGGCTGGGAGTTCCGCGCTCGACCCGAGGAACACAAGTTTGCGATTTCCATTGCGCCGCCGTCTGACTTCCTGAGCATACAAGCGAGAGAGAACCAGACTCGCCTCGCCGGGTTCCAAGGGAGCGCCATTGTTCAGGCGGTTAACGGCTTTCTGTATAGCGACTTCCATGATTTCCACTGCAAGGGATTCGTCGCCAAGTTGTGCGCGGGCGGTACTTTGCGCACGCTGCCAGATTGTCTCGATGGCGCCACGTACGGTCTTTTCGATCCATTCTTGCCCGGGCGGAAACTTCACGTTCCAGCAGAGATCCGAAGGGGAGGGTAATGGCATCGCACTCGTCCAATTGCATGGATTTCTGGCGCCCACATCCGATCACCAGGGGAAGGGTGGGTGTCAGATAGGTAATGCACAGTGGCCCATAACGGTCAAAGGAGATCGATTTCGTTGCCATTCTCCCAAGGCCGATGCGTTTCAGTTCTTCAGGGCTTCCAAGCTGAAGTAGGTGGCTGCGATGGCCATCCAATCATGAAATTACTCGACCGCCAGGCCTCAAGATCGCGCCAATACCAGGCTTCTCTTGCCATGCCAGACGATTCGTTGTGGCGCAGGGGAATCACCCGAATGGGTCTTGCAGTCCCCAGGCCCTTATGGACGCAGTATAGCCGAAGATCTTGCAAATTTTCCTATGAAAGGCCTTGACTGTTCGTTTTTTTGATTCTCGATAGCTCTATATGTATAGGGGCTTTCTCCGCATCTCCCACCGAAGAGGTGTCCCCGTGACTACTGCACAACTATTGAGGGTGCCTGACAGCTGGGGCCCGGAAGCCAAAGCTTTGGCAGTCCAGGCCCAGGTGCTTTCAGGCCAAAAACTCGATCAACTCGTTCGTCGCTTGCAACGGCAGACCGGCCGGACCAGGGAGGCATGTTGGCGGTTTGTCCTTCAATTTGGTCTGAAGAGCAGGGACGAGCACCGGCGCTGGACCGAAGAAGAACTTGATTCTCTGCGTGAGGCGCTGTCCGCTCATTCAGTAAACGAAACTGCCAGGATGCTCGGCCGAAGCCCGAATGCCATCCGTTGTGCATTGCGCCGGAACAACCTGAAGGTCAGGGACATTCGCTGTGACTGTTTTTCGGTCGAAGCACTGGCCAGGATCCTGCGCATAAGGAAATCCGAGATCCATGCCTGGATTGAAAAGGAGTGGCTGCAGGCCACCACGCAGCTCACCGGCAAGAGACGGACACATGTCATCACGCCAGAGGCATTCCGCGCCCTTTACACGCATCATCTTCGCGACCTCTTGGAGCAAAAGAGGATTCCAAACGTGGCGCTCTTTGAGGCGTTCTACAACTTTTGCTTCGTGCCGAAACACACCATTGGAACGCAACTGCTGATTGTTCGCAGGGACAAGCGCGAGCGTGCTGCATTCGCGGCAACGCAGGATGAGGAAGACTTCGAGGAGGAAAACGATGAGAGTGAGGAAGGATTTAACGTCAGTCTTGGCGAGGATATCGATTCCGAAGAGGGCTCAGCCACCTATTCGGAGTGACCGCTGTGAACACTGCGGCGCTTGGCTGAGTTGGACCCGGATCTCGATCAGAGAAACAGCCGCGAATGTTGTCTGCGGCAGTCTCTTACTGGCCGTGCTCACATTTGCCGGGTACGCTGCCTTTCAATGGATGGAACGCGAAGGTTCTTTCCTCCAAACGGTCTGGCATGAGCCACTCGACGACTGGAGTCGTTGAGTGAGCATAGCGAATCGCTGCCGTACCCTATACTTCAATAACGAAGCCTTATCACACTTTAACGCGAAACGGATTGTCCTCATCCCTTGCATTGGAGCTCCAATGGGCCACACCTCACGCACGGCGCATATTGAAGAGCTGGCTGATGAACTGATCGCTCTCTACCTGGCTCAGGCCGCCGATCTCCGCGAGTATGCTCAGGCCGCGGCGGCAGGGGAAGGAACTGTGCATCTGGAACGAACCCTTCGCCACCGGGAAGTTCAGCGGGCCGACCTTTATCGCCAGTTTGAGCAGGCTGTTTTCCCGGTATCCTCAGCGCCAGACCGCGCAGATCAAACCTAAACTGGTCCCCAGCCTCGTCAAAGCCAATCCAAGCCAGATCATGGCAAGTGCAAGTCTATACCCAGTCCGCTGCGTGAGAGCCGCTCAATTACTGTCCGCCCTGCTCCAGGCAGGCTGAGAATCAGGAGGGCGAAAACCCTAAAGCAGGCGATCAAAAGGAGGCAGCCTTCTTGCTGGCTCCATCCCAATTCCTCCAGATCCGATGCTTTCCTGTGCATTTGCGAAGAAGTAAACCAGTGCGTCTCCCCTTCAATTGCTTCCGATTCCCAGCCTTGGACGCCGTATCGGAACAGGCGTGATGGCAGCCTCAAAAAAACTAATTTGACGCATTTTGTAACGGATTGCCGATTCCGTGACTTTATTCCTATGAAAGCACCACCCAAGGACATCTCACCCAATGAGTTCACGCCTTTATCGATATCTGGGCCTTTTTCTCCTGTTCTCGATGGGGAGATTGGCCGCCGGTGCGCAGGAACCTCTGACGCTCCGGCAAGCCATCAATGAGGCCCTGGGGCAAAGCCCCGAGGCAGCGATTGCGCGCGCTGGCAATCTGGATGCGAAGTCGGCGGCGAGCTTGGCACGCACGCAACTGCTGCCGCAACTCGGCTTTACTGAAGACATCTCGCGGGGCAACGACCCGGTCTATGCTTTCGGCACCCGTCTTCGGCAGCGACAGTTCACGCAGGCCGATTTTGCCCTGAACGCTCTGAACTTTCCGCAACCCATCGGGGACTTTTCCACACGCTTCTCCGGGCAGTGGATAGCGTTCGATTCCTTCAAGATGCAAAAGGAGATCCACCGCGCCGATCTGTTCAAGGAAAGCGCCGCCTCCTCCGCCAAGGCGGTGGACCAGCAGATCGTGTTCCGCGTTGTCGGGGCGTACCAGCAAGTGCTGTATGCGCAGCGGGAGATTGACGTTGCCCAACATGAGCAGGAGACGGCGGCGGCGTTGCTGAGCTCAGTGGACGACCACGTGAAGGCGGGCCTTGCTGTCGAGTCTGACAGAATGTCGGCCGAGGTGAATGTGGCCGCGCGCAAAGAGGAGTTGATTGCGGCCCAGGGCGACTTGGAACTGGCGTGGGCGGCATTGCGCGAAGCGATGGGTGCGCCGGATCTGAAGGTAAGCGAGCTGAAGCCGATTGAACCGCATACGTTTCCGCAGAGCGCGCTGGAAGAGGAGATGGTGACGGCTGCAAAGACGCGGCCCGACCTGACAGCATTGGGACAGGCGCAATCGGCGCAGGCTTCAGCGGTCGGAGCGGCAAAATCTGACTTCGGCCCACGCGTGAGCGCTTACGGGAACTGGGAAGAAGACCGCACATCGTTTGGCGGCTCGGGCGGCAACAACTGGGTGGCCGGCGTCCAGGTCAACGTGGATATTCTGCCTATTGGCAAGCGCGCGCAATTGGCGCGAGATAGCGCGGCGAAACAGAAGATCGACGCGCAAGTGGCTGCCATGCAGCAGCATCTGCGCCTGGAAGTGAGCCAGGCGCACATTCACCGGCAGACAGCGGCACTGCAGCTAGAGACGGCGCGGGCTGCAATGGATCAATCGGCGGAGAGTCTGCGCATTCTGAAGAACCGCTACGACGCGGGCCTTGCCACCATCACCGATCTGTTGCGGGCTGAGGACGCCGAGCGGCAGAGCCAATCCAATTACTGGCATGCCGTGTACGGCAATGCCATGGCCTATAGCGAACTTTTATACGCGACTGGGACTCTGACCCCCGATGCTGCGGAGGAATTGCAATGAAGAATGTCTTATGGGCAAGTTTGCTTGCCGCTTCCGCGGCGATGATCGCCGGCTGCCATGGCGGCGAATCTGCCGCAACGCCAGGGACCGCACAAACCATGCAGGCGCGGGTTGTTGAAAGCCAGGAGCAACAGGTGCCTGTGGGCCTGCGATCCACGGGCACAGTTCATGCCAGGGAAACCGCAGTGGTATCGGCTCAGGTGATGGGTCGCATCCAGCAGGTGATGGTGCGCGAAGGAGACAGCGTCCGGGCTGGGCAGACCCTTGTGGTGCTAGACGATGCGGCGTTGCACGCGTCGGTGGAGCAGGCGCAAGCTGGCGTGAAAGCGGCGCAGAATGCGCAGATTGCCGCCCAGACCAACGCCGCCTTGGCGGCGAGCACGCTGAACCGGTACAAGCAGCTTGAGTCCGAAAAGAGCGTAAGCCCGCAGGAGATGGATGAAGTGTCGCGGCGGGCAGAGGCAGCAGCGGCTGGCGTTGAAGCAGTGCGTGCGCAGACCGATGCGGCGCGGGCCCAGGAGAGCGGGGCGCGCACAATGATGAGTTATACCCGGCTGGTCGCGCCCTTCGCAGGCGTGGTGACGGCGCGGATGGCCGATCCGGGGACGATGGCCGCACCGGGCGTGCCGTTACTCCAGGTGGATCAGGCTGGAGCGTTGCAACTTGACGCCACGGTGGATGAGTCGGCAATTGGCGCGATTCATAAGGGGATGAAGGTGCAAGTGGCAATCGATGGCGGATCATCGATGAACCTGGCGGGGACAGTGGCCGAGATTGTTCCTGCCGCCGATCCATCGAGTCATAGCTTTCTCGTCAAGATCGACCTGCCATCCTCAAGCCAGACGCGCGCGGGCATGTATGGAACGGCCGAGTTCGCCAATGGCGCAAGACAGGCGATTCTCATTCCGCGCTCCGCAGTCGTCGCGCGCGGCTCGCTCAACTGTGTGTATGTTCTCGACGGCCAGGGGATTGCGCAACTTCGCTACATCACCCTGGGTGCGGCACAGGGCAATCTCGTCGAAGTACTGTCGGGCGTTTCCGCCGGTGAAAAACTCGTTGACGTACCTTCCGACCGGGACCTCGCCGGGAAGCGCATTGAGGTACAGCCATGAAGCAAGACCTTGGAATTGCCGGGCGACTGGCACACACATTTATCAACTCCAAGCTGACGGTACTCTTCATTGCCGCGTCGCTGGCCATCGGAATCTTCGCGGTCGCTATCATTCCCCGCGAGGAAGAACCGCAGATCCTTGTTCCGATGCTGGACATCACCACCGCCATGCCGGGCGCGTCGCCTGCCGAGGTGGAAGAGCGCGTGACGCTGCCGATCGAGAACCTGGTGCATCAGATCTCAGGCGTCGAGTATGTATACTCGACGTCGGCGCCAGGGCAGAGCCTGGTGATTGTGCGCTTTCTTGTCGGCACGCCGCAGGAAGATGCGCTGATCAAGGTCTATAGCAAGCTCTACTCGAACTTCGATCGCATGCCGCCCGGAGTTTCGCAGCCGCTGATCAAGGCCCGCTCCATCGACGATGTGCCGATCCTGGCCATGACGCTGTGGGGCGAGCATTACAACGGCTATCAACTGCGCGCCATCGCGGACGAGATGCAACACAACATTACGCAGATCGGCGATGTATCGGAGACGACGATCATCGGAGGTCTTCCGCGCACCATGCGCGTTGTGCTGAGTACGGAAAAGCTGAGTGCCTACGGCCTATCGCCGATGGCAATCGTTGGACATTTGCAAGCCGCAAATGCAAGCGTGCAGGCAGGAGACTTCTCTGATAACAACCAGGAGGTCCGCGTCGACGCCGGCAACCTCTTCAACCGGCGCGAGGATCTGGAAGCCGTAGTGGTGGGCGTGGTTCGCGGGCATCCGGTGTACCTGCGCGACGTCGCTGACAAGATTGTCGATGGCGCCGCGGACCCGGCGAATTATGTAGTCTACGGCACGACGAACTCAGGCAACACAGCGTCGCAGACAGCGCGCCAGTATCCGGCGGTGACAATCACCGTGGCCAAGCGCAAAGGGACCAACGCAACCGATATCTCGAATGCCGTGCTCAAGCGCGTGCATGAGATGCAGGGCGTGACCATACCCAACGACGTGACGGTGACCACCACGCGGAATTACGGCGAGACGGCCAAGAACAAGTCCGACGAATTGCTGGAGCACCTGTTGCTGGCGACCTTGTCCGTCACTCTTCTCGTCGCGATCTTCCTCGGCTGGCGCGAGTCGGGTGTGGTGCTGCTGGCGATTCCAGTTACGCTCGCGCTTACCATGTCGGTGTTTTACTTCCTGGGCTACACCATCAACCGCGTTACGCTCTTCGCTTTGATCTTCTCGATCGGCATTCTTGTGGATGACGCCATCGTCGTGGTCGAGAACATGGTGCGCCACTTCCGGTTGCCGGAGAATCATTCCCGGCCGATGAGTGAAGTCGCGGTCGAAGCAGTTGCCGAGGTGGGAAACCCCACCATTCTGGCCACCTTCGCCGTGATTGCTGCGGTATTGCCGATGGCCTTTGTCCGCGGCCTGATGGGACCCTACATGCGGCCTATCCCCGTGGGCGCATCTGCGGCCATGCTCTTCTCGTTGCTGGTTGCCTTCGTGGTTTCGCCCTGGGCTGCCCTCCGCCTTGTTGGCCGGCATCTTGAAGGGGCCAAAATACTGGAGCCGGAGACCGAAAACTGGCGGACCAGACTTTATCGCCGCATCATGACGCCGCTGATCCGGTCCCCGCGCAATCGCATTCTGTTCTTCATTGGCGTTGCGGTATTGCTTCTGGTCTCGGTGGCGCTGGTGCCTATGGGACTGGTGCGCGTGAAGATGCTGCCGTTCGACAATAAGAGCGAACTGCAGGTGGTCATCAATATGCCCGACGGCACACCGCTGGAACAGACGGCGCGCGTGGCCCAGGCGCTTGGCGAAGAACTTGCGCGGCAACCGGACGTGCTGAACTATCAAACCTACACGGGAACGTCCGGGCCCTACAACTTCAATGGACTGGTGCGCCATTACTACATGCGCCACCAGCCGAATCAGGCCGACATCCAGGTGAACTTGTTGCCTGCCAAGCAACGCAGCGTGCAGAGCCATGCCATTGCCAAGCGGCTTCGTCCGTTGCTCGACGCGATTGGAAACGCGTACGGCGCGCGCATTCAAGTCAGCGAGGTTCCACCAGGGCCGCCGGTGGTGCAGACGTTGGTGGCCGAGGTTTACGGTCCGGATCTGGCTGGACAGACACAGGTGGCACAGCAGATCAAGTCGATCTTTCAGCACACTGCGGGCGTTGTCGATACGGACTGGTATGTCGAAGACCCGCAACCGAGGCTGGCGATCCGTGTGGATGAGGTGAAGGCGGCTCAGCGCGGCATCGCGGTCTCCGACGTAGCCCATGCCCTGGCACTTGCCATTTCGGGAACCCAGGTAGGCCTTATTCACGATCAAACAGCACGGGAGCCTGTGCCGGCAATTGTCGAACTTGACCGCGCGGATCGCTCTTCCGAACAAGGGCTTGACAATATTCGCCTGCCCGGCGCGGACGGTGGCATGGTTTCCCTGCGCGAGTTGGTCATCGTCGAGCACACAACCATCGAGCCCAGCATCTATCACAAGAATCTACACCGCGTGGTGTATGTCACCGGAGACGTGGCTGGAGCGGTGGAAAGCCCGGTCTACGCAATCCTGAAGATGAATAAGGATCTGAACCATCTCACACTCCCGGCCGGATACACGCTAACCCGCTATAACGCATCGATGCCAGAGTCAACAGACCACTACTCGATGAAGTGGGACGGTGAATGGCACATCACGATCGAGGTCTTCCGCGACATGGGCCTGGCCTTCGCCGCGGTGCTGGTACTCATTTACGTGCTTGTAGTGGGCTGGTTCAGATCTTTCATTGTGCCGTTGATCATCATGGCGCCGATCCCACTCACGCTGGTCGGCATCATGCCGGCGCATGCGATGCTGGGTGCGTTCTTTACAGCAACCTCAATGATCGGGTTCATTGCCGGCGCCGGCATCATCGTGCGCAACTCGATCATCCTGGTCGACTTCATTGAACTACGTATCCGCCAGGGAATGCCGCTGGCCGAAGCGGTAATCGATGCGGGCGCAACGCGCTTCCGTCCCATGTTGTTGACGGCAGCAGCGGTTGTGGTCGGCGCAAGCGTGATTCTTACAGACCCGATCTTTCAGGGGCTTGCGTTATCGCTGATAGCGGGAGCAGTGGCATCGACGTTCCTTTCGTGGCCGACCATTCCAGTGCTCTATTACATGGTTCACTCCGGGCGCCAAGCTGGACACGGGGCTGAGCCTGCAACTGAAACAGAACAAGGAGAATCACTATGACAGTCGAACGCGGAGTGCGCCTGATGGGAGGCGCAATGGTTCTGATATCACTGCTGCTTGCGCATTTTGTGTCGCTCTATTGGCTGTGGCTGACGGCCTTTGTGGGACTCAATCTGCTGCAATCTGCGTTCACTAACTGGTGCCCGGCCATGCTTATGCTGCGCGCCATTGGCTTGAAAGACGCCAACTGCAGTCCCAAGAGTTGAGGCCATGATGCACGACAAGCGATTCCCAGCATCCGAGGCCGAGCGGCTCGAAGATCCCGAGCGTCTGCTTTGGCTTCCCCTCGCGGACGTGATCGGCGCTCTGGCGGTGCACCCCGGTGAGGCCATCGCCGACGTGGGCGCGGGGACAGGATACTTTTCATTGCCGCTATCGAGCGCGGTTGGCGCGGCGGGAAAGGTGTACGCGGTCGATGGCCAAAGCGAAATGCTTGCATGGATCAAGGCGAAGCTGGACCAGACCGAATTCGCCAACATCGAGCTGATTCACGCTGAAGCCGAGCAAACCGGCCTGCCTGCATCGAGCTGCGACCTCTTCTTTCTCGCAAATCTATGGCATGAGATCGAGGATCGAGTTGCAGTGTTATTGGAAGCCCGGCGAGTTCTCAAGAAGGGTGGGCGAATTGCAATCCTCGACTGGCGCACGGATGTCGAACCCGTCGCGGGGCCTCCGCTGGCGCATCGAATCGCGCCCGGTGATGCCCTTAGAGAGATGCGGCTCGCCGGTTTCGAACAGCTTGCGTCCGCAGAAGTCGGACGGTACTTCTGGCTGGTTCAAGGGGAGAAAGTGCAATGACGGTCCAAAAGGGTGTTACCCGGCCCGCTAGTCCGCGGCATGTTCGCGGCGAGCGGATCAAGGATGAGGTATACCGGCAGATGTTCCTTCTGGAAGAGAGCCGTCCTAGCGCCGAGATGGGGCTCGCTTTGGCGTTGTTGCGCGCATGGATTGCCGCTGACTCAAAACCTGCAAGCGACGAAGAACGAGATTGGCTGAAGAAGATATCTGCGATCTGCCTGGAGATGATTGAGGCCGCATTGCAAGCGGGCGGCGCTGTGCATCCCTGTGTGCAGTGAGTCTATTTCAGAATGCTTTGCGCGGTGAGCCGGCGGACCTTCAGGAGGATCAGCTACCGCGTACGCACGCGGGGGATATACTGGTATTGATCTCGATGACCCCATGCGATGCGACCTGAACTGATACAAGCCACAGATTTGTTGCGCCTCAACACCCCTGAAGCTGTTGAAGAGGCGATCGGTTTGCTGCAGAATACGGTCTATTCCTTCAGCATGAAGGTCTGCGGGCATCCGGAAGATGCGGAAGACACCATGCAGGAGGTGCTCTCCCGTTCCCTCGGGCACTTGGCGAAGATCCACACCCCGCAGGAAATGGCTGTTTGGCTGTATACCGTCACCAGAAACCGCTGCTGGCGCATGCGCCGCAAACCTGCCCACGCTCCGGCAAACATGCTCTCACTCGACGAGTTGATGCCAAGCAATGAAGAGTTGGAGTTGTTGCTCCAGGATGCCGGCAAAAGCCCGGAATTGAGCCTGCTCCAGGCCGAGCAGCACCATTTGCTGCATCAGGCGATCCTGCGCATCCCGGCGCCGTTGCGGATCGTTCTCGTACTCCACGACATGGAGGAGTTGACGACCGAGCAGGTCGCGTAGGTTCTCCAACTGCAGCAGGGAACAGTGAGGATTCGGCTTCATCGGGCACGTCTAAGTGTTCGCAAGGAGATGAATCGGCTCCTCAGTGGCGCTGCCCAGAACATGGATAACTCACAAACCTTGCCGAAGAGGTCCAGAGGCGCACGATCCAGGGGTGGGCGACGTCCCGATGAATGCCGCGATTTGTTCGCCAACATCTCTGAATATCTGGATGGCAGAGTGGACCCTGTTACGTGCGACCAGATGCGGGGACATATCGAGGCATGCCCATCCTGCGTGACATTTCTGCGCGACCTGCGCGCCGCCATCGACCGCTGCCGCTCTCTGGATATCCCCTGTAACTCGGCTGTCGCACCTCGATTGCGCGCCATTCTTACACGGGAATACCTGCGCATGCTGGTGATGCCGGCCGCAAAATAAATATCCGCTATTTTTGTAACGAAATGCTCCTTTTGTGTCTTTCTTCTAATGAAGAGGAGAACAACGATGGAAGTAAAGATTACGCATCTCGACCAGGTCAAATTCGCTATTCATTCGCGGTCGCACTCGATTCTTTGCGATCAGCCCGCAGAGAATGGGGGCGAAGACAGTGGAATGACACCCCCTGAGCTTCTGCTCGCGTCATTGGGCTCCTGCGCGTGCATCTTGAATTTCAAGCTTATGGCCGCCGCGCATTTGCCAGGTGGACTCCAACCGCAGGATGGGAAAGTTTTCACGGGATCATTCATGGCGGGATCATATCGGCCGTCTTGGATGAGGCAATGTCCAAGGCTATTAATTCGGGAGGCGATGAGGCCTTTACAGCCGATCTGAGGATTCGCTTCCGCAGGAAGGTCTGCGTTGGGGATGTTGTTTTTGTAAACGGATGGGTAGTGAGTGTCGAGAAGAGAAAGATACAGGCTGAGGCCAGCATCATGTCCGAGGAGGGCGAGGAAAGAGCTCATGCCTGGGGAGTGTTTCTGGTCGCGCGACACTTTTGACCCTTACGCATCGATCGCGGACGCCGACTCAAGGACGAAGAAGGGGCTTGAACTGTTCTTCGATTGAGTTCAAGTCGGTTTCACCTTGATACTGAGCCTGGACTTTTCCCTGGCTGTCGATCAGAAAGGTTATCGGGAGTCCCATTACTCCGCCATACAATTGTCCAAGTTTCTCATTACCCATCACTACCGGGTAATTCAGTTTCAGCTTCTTGACCAGGCTGCTCGCCGCAGCAGAATCGTCGTCCATTGAAACCCCGATAATCTGCAGGCCGTGCGGGCCGTATTGATTTTGCCAAGCAACAAAGCGCGGCATCTCAAGTTGGCATGGCGCGCACCAGGTTGCCCAGAAGTTCAGCAGCACAACCTTGCCCCGGTAGGCACGGAGATCCAGTCTCCTGTGATTCAAGTCTGTGCGCACGAACTCCGGCGCCGCCTTGTGAAGCAGGGAAGTTGCGGCAAAGGACGCCGATGCCGCGTGCACTCCGAGCCAAAGGAACAAGAGCAGTCTCACCAGTGTTGAGCTGCGAAGCGCCGCCTGCGGAATCCCCATGATCATTGGGGGACTCCGAACTTCGCACCATGCGTCCTTGCTAGCGGCCTTGCTCAACCGGATATCCCTTGTTGGCCCAGTCGGTCCCGAAATTGTCGGCCAGATAGAGAACCTTCACATTGGTGAAGCCCATATCATGCAATTTCGCGAACGCGGGTCCGAGATTTGGGCAGCGATTCCACGGACAGCACCCGCAATAAAGTACAATCGACTTCTTTCGCGGAAGAGAGTTCACTCGGTTCTGCAACTGCTGGAGACCAGCAGGCTGCGAACCTTGCCCCACGTACTCCGATCCAGGGATGTGACCTTCGGCATACATCATATGTGAGCCGACTTGCAGGATTAGGGGCTTTTCCGCGCTAGCAGTGATCAGCAACTTTTGCAGCGCCTCAGGCATGAGCAACTGGGCTTGTGGAATGGTGAGCGCGCTTCCAGGGGGAGCGCCGATGCCGCCAAACTGTGCTTGCACCCGCGGATATGGAGAGAGAAGAACGAATACGAGAACTGCAACGATGGTTCCCGAAAGCCAAGTCAATCTGGTTTTCATGATAGCGTCTCCTTGTCGAGTTTAACCCAGCAAGTTGAAGTCCGTGTACTGGGGGCCTTTAGCGAGCGATCACACCTCGTTCGTATCCCCAATCAGCTGCTGCTCGCTCCGATTAGGAGAAATCTGCCTTTACCCGCAAGCCGACTCTGGAACGTAGTCCTAACTTCCATCGCGAATCACGCGGCACGAATCGATGTCGAAGCTTACGTCTCCGATGGTGAGCTTCGTCTGATCGCGGAATCCTTCTATAAAATGCACAAAGCGCCACACGTCGGCAAAGTTGCTAGCCAAGCCGATGGAAGCACGAATAGCGCCGGCGCTCTTGTGGCCTCGACCCTGCATTAATCGCAAAAAGCTGATGAGATTCACGTCGGCTCCCAAGGTGAGGGCGGCCAGCATGTCTTCCTCCGTCAACCCCTCTGCTGCTTCTCCAGCACCGGGATTGCAGAAGCAGCCAGTGCGCAGCGAAATGCCTTCCTCGCCGGCCAACTCCTCCAAGCGGCGATAATCCAGCAGGTGTCGGTCAGGATCGTACAGGTTCAGCGTCACGGTTCCACCGCGAGCCTCGGTAGTTGCAGGCCCGTAGATGCGGACCAGCGGACGGCCGTTGCTGTGGCGCATCGCCAGCAGTTCTTCGAGCATCCAACCGGTCAGGCAACGCACCCGTTCGCCGATGATATTCATACCAATCGTCTGCAGGTGGCGCAGTCCGATCTCGACGGCAGGAATGGCGAGGTAGTTGAGGGTGCCGTCTTCAAGGGCCGCGTCGCCTGGGGCCAGCACATGTGCCTGTGCCTGAACCGATGCGAAGTTAACCGTGCCGCCCGCAAACCAAGGCCGTTGGAGCTTTTGAAAGGCGGATCTGCGGATGAGCAGTGCCCCCACTCCGGTGGGATAACCGAACATCTTATAGAACTGGACAGTGCCAAGTTC
>PLGM01000169.1 GCA_003139795.1 Acidobacteriaceae bacterium
GAACCTGGCACTGTCCAGTTATTCGTATTCCTGGATTATTGCCTATTCCGCTGAATCGCGGGTTGATCCTGTTTTCGGGAGAGGTGCCGGATGAGGCGATCAAGAAAGGATGTGAGGTTCTAAGAACCGGAGGGCAAACTCCCAAGCCATTATTTATCAATATTTTACAGAATTCCTGTGAATTTCTTCATTTTTTTGCATTTTTTGTTTTTGGGCTGCATATGTGTTATTGTTTCCGATTATCTCTCAAGGAGTGAGGGAATGGGGCCCCAAAATGAGAGAAGGGGCTCAATTCGTAGTCGAGCGTGCGGCGAAGAACTGCAGAAACGAGAGGACTGTGAAAATGGGAAACTTTCAATTGAGGCAGACGGCGCGGAGCGTGATGTTCATTACCTTGTTCCTGCTTGGATGTTGCTGTGTTTTTTCAGGACGCATGGCATTAGCCCAGGTTGACCAGGGAGCCATCACCGGTGTTGTGAAGGATATCGCAGGTGCAGTCATCCCGAACGCCGTGGTTACACTCACTAATACCGACACGAATTTCGTATTGCAAAGCACGTCGGACGGAAGAGGACAATACGACTTTTCTCCGATCAAGATCGGCAATTACACGGTGAGCGCGACGGCTCCCGGGTTTGAGACTACGACCCAGGAAAATGTGCGCGTCAATATCCAGGACCGGTTGAGCATCGATATCACCTTGAAGCCCGGTGGTGTAAGGGAGACCGTGACGGTAACCGCTGCGCCTCCTTTGCTCCAGGGTGAGAACGCTTCCGTGGGTCAGGTAATGGACACTGACACCATCAACGAAACGGCACTCAACGGGCGCAACTGGGTCTATATTGCGCAGTTGACGGCCGGCGTCGATCCGGCCATCAATGGCCTTGGCCGGGGCGCCGGCACGGGCGACTTCGCGGCCAATGGCCAGCGCACCACCCAGAACAACTTCATCCTCGATGGTGTCGACAACAATGTGGATGCCGACGACCTCATGAACGGCGCCAGCTACAATATCAAGCCTCCACCGGATGCGCTGGCTGAATTCAAGATCGACACTTCCAACTACAGTTCCGAGTTCGGGCACGCGGCTGGAGCCGTGCTCAACGCCAGCATCAAGTCGGGCACCAACCAAATCCACGGAGATCTGTGGGAATATGTCCGCAATACTAGGTTTGATGGCCAAGACTGGGACTCGGGGGGTGGAGTTCCCGCCTACCACGAGAACCAGTTCGGAGCCACCCTTGGTCTGCCGATCTGGCGGAACAAGATATTCTACTTTGCGGATGCGGAGGCAAATCGCATCACCTTTGCCCTCCCCGACCCCGGTATTACCGTGCCCACGCCTCTCATGAGGCAAGGGAACTTTACAGAGTTGTTTAACTCTGCTCTCACAGGTAAGAGCACAGGCGTTGCGATCTTTGCGCCGAATTCTGCCGGCTACTACCCCTTGACCTGTACCCAGAGCACGGTTGCGGCGGCGCCCGCGCCCGGCATCGGCATCGCTGGCAACGGCAAGACCACCACCAATATTCTTTGCCCGGGCAATCCGCCCGCAGCGGGCGGAGGCGGAACGGGCCAAATGGATACCATCGCAAGCTCGCTCTTAGGCCTGTTCCCCATGCCGAATACCAACGGTTGGAACGCTAGCACTCTTGCCGCGGGCGTTGGGGGGAACACATATGCCAATTACAATGTGAACCTGCCCCTCAAGAATGATACCTGGCAGTGGGACCAGCGGCTGGACTGGAACATCAGTGCGAAGGACCAGACCTACGTGCGCTATAGCTACGCGCATAACCAATCCACCAATACTCCTCCGCTTGGGCCTATTCTCGACGGCGGCGCCGCGGGTGGCTTTTTAGGCTCATTCGATTTCAACCTGGGTCAAGGCTTCATGCTCAGCGAAACCCACCTTTTCAATCCCAAGTTCATCAACGAGTTCCGTTTTGGATACAACGTCGGCAATTTCCAATTTCTTCAGTCAAACTCCACTACCCCGGCAGCAACTCTTGTTCCCGGTCTCGGTGGCGTGCCTTTTGGCTCCGGCCAGACTACCGAAGCCAATGGCGGCCTCCCCTGGTTCACAGTGTCGGACATCGCCAATTTCGGCGCGCGCAGGGACCTTCCGTCCATCGAGCATCAAAACGTATACCAGATCCTCGACAACGTGACGAAGATATGGAGGGGCCATTCTCTGAAGTTCGGTATACAACTCGAGAGTATTCGCGCATCCATAAGTCAGCCGTATTGCGCGCGTGGCATTGAGCATTTCGCCACCGGTTACTCCGGTCAAACCACAAACTTCGGCTACAACCCCAATAAATACCAAACCGGGTGGGGCGTAGCGGACCTCTTCACCGACAATCAGGCGAACTCGCAAATCTCTCCGGATTGGAATACCAGCTACTACCGCTGGTATCGCGCCGCCTATGCTCAGGATGACTGGAAAGTCAACTCCAGGTTGAATCTGAACCTGGGTTTGAGGTATGACTACTTTCAGCCATTTAGCAACAATGCGGGCCAGTTAGCCAATTTTGAAATAAACCCGCCGCTCGGATCAATTGGCTTCGGAACGGGAAAATTTGATTTGACCACCAAAACGCAAGGCAGCCCTCTCATTACCCCATCGTTCTTGGACCTGATCTCCTCGGCCAACGTCAGCGTCCAGTATGTCAACAGCTCGTCCCTGGTGACCTCTCAGAAGAAGAACTTTGGCCCACGTCTCGGTCTTGAATATCAGCTTGATGCAAAAACGGTGGTGCGCGCCGCCTATGGGCTATTCTACGGGGGTGTTGAAGTCCCTGGAGCCGCGGAGTTGACCAACAACTATCCATTTGGCTCCTATTATGGCGTTGTTTATAACAATTCGCCCTGCCAACCCCCCGTTGCAGCTCCCGGATGGACAGGGGCGCCCATTACCACCGGCACCTGCAATTCCGACTCTACCGCCAATACGGTCTATGCTCCATTTCTTCCCTACCCTGCAACTCTTGAGACAGGCATGGGGAACTATCTTGCTCAGTCCGGCGGCGCAGCCAACCTAACCAGAGGGCTTTCCTTCAATATGTCCGATACCTTTATCCACACTCCGTACACGCAGAGCTACAACTTGACCTTTGAGCACTCATGGTCGAGAAACATCGTTGCGAGTATTGGATATGTAGGAAATGTCGCTCGGCACTTGTATAACGATGTCCAATCCAACGGACAAAATGCGCTAACCAATCCTGCGGCGCCAGAGTCCAATTTGGCACAGCCCTTCCCGAACCTTGGCGAATTCAACGATTCGACATACAACGGCGAGAGCATGTATAACTCGCTGCAGACGAAACTGGAAAAACGTAATTCGGGCGGGTCAAGTTTCCTTGCCACGTATACCTGGTCGCATGCCGGAGACGATTCTTCGAACCCCGGTATAGGCGTGGGTCCGCCGCTTCGCAACCCGCTCATCATTCCGATCAAAGACGACTTCACCAACTCCAGCTACGATACCCGCCAGCGCGTCACCTTCAACGGCTTCTATGAGTTGCCGTTCGGGAAAGGAAAGAAATATGCGCACGGCGCGGGTTGGACCGACTACCTGGTGGGTGGCTGGCAATCGAGCCTGACCTTCCAGGCGCAATCAGGTACGCCCTTTACGATTTATGCACAAACCAGTTGGGACATAGGCAATGCTGCGAGCGGCGGCAATGTATTTGCGTATAAGATTCGCAATCCGTTTATCGGCGGCGGTACTCCCGATCCCACGCAACTCGCGGCGGGCACGACATCATGTCCAGCCTCCGTGCATAACAAGACAAACTGGTATAACCCTTGTGCCTTCGCCAACCCGGTGCCGGGCACTAACATCCCGTTGCCTTCCAACACTGCCACTAACCAACCGAACACCGCGGATGGTAGCGCTGTGACTGGCGTTGCCGCTGCAATTTCCTACCTCGGTGGAAAGTCAAACCAAATCCCCGGACCCGGATATGAGCGCATTAACATGTCCGTTTTCAAAAACTTCAAGACCTGGCGCGAGCAGGCCCTGCAGTTCCGCGCGGATGCCTTCAATCTCTTCAATCACCCGTCCTGGGGCAACCCGAATGATGATTTAAGCAATGACCCATCAGGCGGTGACATCACTGGGGTACAGGCGTTCCAGAGCTTCACGCCTGATTCCCGATTCTTCCAGCTTTCGGCAAAGTATGTGTTCTAGAACGGCAGGTAACCCGCAGGCGTAATTGCACCTGCAGTTTGTACGGCAAGTCTCCCGCAGGCGTGAAAGCGCCTGTGGGAGAGCTTGTTTTAGCGGCTATTGCAGGATAGTATCTGTTTACGGACTCCCACTCCGCGCGAGGATCGTGGGGTTTCCAGCAAGCTATGGTGTGCGATGGATGCCTCTCGACGGAATCTCCTGAAAGCGACCGCGATTTTGCTGGTGGACCAGTGGGCCCTTTCGCACGGGCAAGCCTTCGCAACCGAGTCCTCCAGCGCCGCGGGGAAGGACGAGCGGAAGGTCATCGTCGTGGCTTGCGGCGGAATACGCCGTGCCGAGACCTTCTCCGATAGCGGCCTGGGGAACATTCCCCACCTTTATCGCGAACTGCTGCCTCAGAGCGTGTTCTACCCGTTCATCCGCAATGCGGGCGCGACATCGCACTACAACACGATCTCCAGCATTCTTACCGGCAACTGGCAACGCCTGGACGACTGGGGGATGACGGCGCCCGCCAGCCCGACTCTCTTTGAGTATCTGCGCAAGCGCATGGATCTTCCCCAGGACAGTGTCTGGTTCATCTCCAGCAACAAAGCCCTCACCAGCCGGATAGGCGCCAGTTCGATACGCGACTTTGGCCCCCGCTTCGGTGCAAACGTGGTTTTTCCCAAGCAATTGCTGATCAACGCTGTGATTCGTGCGGCCTCACAAGGACACCCCGAGCATAGCGCGGATCGGGCCGCCATGCAGCTCGAACTCCAGGCCATGCTGCAGAATGCCGACAACTACGAGGGGCTCGGCTGGTCAGTCTCCGGAGAGGAATCCATCCTCGACCTTCGCATGCAAAGCTCCATGCAGCAAGCCATCGAGGATCTGGTGCGCACCAATGCGCCCGTCACCGGGGATGAATTCACTTTTCTTGTCAGCGCGGAAGTAATGCGGCGGTTTGCGCCCTCTCTGCTGGCGATTACATTCTCCGATGTGGAAGTAGCGCACTTTGGGTCGTATTCCATGCATCTGGCCGGCATCCGCACCATGGATCGCCTGGTTTATGAACTCTGGAATCTGGTGCAGGCCCTTCCTTCCTATAGTGGAAAGACAACCCTCTTTGTTCTTCCCGAATTCGGGCGCGATTTCGACGGCTCAAGCACCAATGGTTTCTTCAATCACAGGGCGATTGACGATTCCACCAGCCTGACATGGATGATGTGCCTGGGAGAAGCCGCAAGGTCCGCAAACGTGGTGGAGCGCCCCGTGCAGCACATCGACCTTTGTCCCACCATTGCCGGCCTGTTTGGTGTCAAAGACCTGGAACTCCCAGGGAAGACTCTGCCCGGGCTATCTACATGATTTGGAGGCACGATGAGTGAACGGCCTGACAAAGCGCAGGCAGACGCATCCAGCCCGGATGCCTATCGCCATTTGGTCGAGCGATTGCCGGTCACACTTCGGCCCTCGTTGAATCAGCAATTAAGCCAGTGGGCGACGCTCTTCCCGTTCGAGCAGAACCGCCTTGCAAACTTCATGAAAGGTGTCGAGACATTCAGTCCTTCTGCCCTGGATGCGCTCACTGCGCCGCTGTGGGCGCTCGAAAAGAAGATGGGCGTCAAGCTCTGGAATTTCTCCGAGGCCTCCGACACGATCGAAAACGCATCCCAACTGGCGCGGTCTGAATACTATGCCGAGTGGCGCCGGGAGGTGCAAAGAGTCTTCGAGACCGTCAACGCCGCCGCGCGCGACTCCACGCCAATTCAAACGGCGTCCACGCGATTGATCCTCCTCTTTCTTCCCGGCAGCCTGCCCGTCGACCCGCTGTCTGCCTGGAAACAATGGGATGCTCGCGGGCATGAGATCAAAATCTCAGGCGGCTCGGAAAGGCTGTGCGAACTGGCGATGAAAGGCCAGCCAGGACTCCCCGGGATCGCAACCCTGGCGGCGCGGCAAGGCAACGTTGAAAGCTCCGATCTGTGGCTCATCGACGCGGAAGGAAAACTGAGCGGTATGCCTGCTTCTCTTTCCCCGATGGCCGCCTGTTCTTTGAGCTATGCGGCTCTCAAGCCGTTGCGCGATCGATTCCTCGCCGAGGTGAATAAGATTCCCAAAAACATTCAAGCCACCGATGAACTCATATCGAACCTCCGGCTTGAGTCTTGGAACGGCTGGGGCCTCTGGCCCGCGGAAGTTGCCAACCAGCCAAGGCTGCGGAGATTTGTCATAGACCTCTATCTCAGCGGAAATGGCGCTTTCATCTTTTCCAATGCGTTCGTTGAATGGGCGGCCTCTGAGGCGCTTCGCCGCGCTCGTCCCCGGACGATTGTCGCCCGCTTTGGCATGCGAAGCAAGCCCAAGCCGTTCACCAGCATTGCTATCTTTGAGAATCAACAGAGAATCAGTTCGCTTCCCGATGTGGACGATCCGGAGAACAGTGCGATCGATGCAGTCATTCTCGCCCGGTATGTTTGGCTCGCCGCTTCCAGGTATCCGGAGCAGGAACAAACCCTCTGTCTCTGCGTCTCGGAACATCGTGACTCCGCTTATGTGATCCTGCCCGCGGGGAAGAGCCTGGGATGGAGCCCGGAACGCACTATAGCACCGGATGAGCTTTACAGTTGGCTTGGGGCACAGTTTCTTTCCTGAACCAACAACCGGGATTGATCCAGAAGCTATCTCACAAACACTTTCGCGCTTCGGGCAAGAATCCCGGCTTGCAAAAAACCTGTTGGCCGCTGTGTGTCGCGAAGACGAAGGCGTGTATGGCCGAGTCGAGCTATGCAAGAGATGAGGGCAGGCTCCGTAACGCATGGTCTTCCCTCGGTTTTTCCCGGTCCACCGGATAACCGCCAGCCCAAGGTATTATTTCGCCCCGCTATACCGCTCCTTCGCGGCAGGGTCGTAGGCCGTCGGCACCATACCCGCGATAGAGATGCCGAGCGTGTTCTGCGTCGTGCGCCCGTTCAGCCCCGTGGCCGTGACCGTCACCGTGTATGGCCTGGCCTGTGTGTACGCGTGCGAGACATTCGCGCCATCTGCGCTCACGCCGTCGCCAAACTCCCAATGGTACTCCAGCACCGGCGCATCGGCACTGCCTGCAGCGGCATTAAGCTCCACGAGAACACCAGCCTGTCCAACTGCCGGTGCATGCACCTCAAAGACAGGAGCCGTCTCAGGGACAGATGTGTCGATCAGCTTCAAGATACGAACGGAATGCGGCGGCAGCGTTATCGCGAGCTTACCGCTTTCAATCGGCACGGCGCCGCCCCGCAGCACATCGGTCGCTGTGTAAGAGCCGGTCGCCTTCAGCCCCAAGGCCTCCGGTCCAAGTGTGTGGCTGCGCGCCACCTCGGTCCAGTTAAAGACGGTGAGAATCTGCTGCCGCCGGCTTTCTTTCAGCAGGAAAACACTCGGCTGTCTGTCCTCCGGCTGATAAGTCATCAAGTCGAGCGGTACGGAGGCGCGGCTCAGCCGAGCCATGTCAAGCAGGTCCGCATTCTTCACCAAGGCAAGACGGTCCGGGGAAGCGCCCAACGCGGGCAGATCATCCCCGATCTCGAACATGCCGCCCGAGATGGCCGAGAGCGCGATCGAAGCCTCCGCCTCGTCCAGCGTCAGCGGCTGCTTGTTGCCATGCCAAACCCGGTCCCCGATGACCTGCTTCGAGACGGTAAACGCATCCGGATCGGAGACGTAGAAGTTGCGGTTCATATAGTAGCGCGCCGCCACGCCCGTTGCGGCGTCGTGTGTTGAGCCGAACGTGTGTCCGGTGTCCTGCCCGATGCGGCCGGTATTCACAATCCCCACCGGCGTGAGCATGAAGCTGCCATCCTTGTCGAGCACCACATCGTCTCCCACCGTTTGTCGAATAATCTCCAGACCGGTGCGCAGCGCCTCGAGTGCCGTGGTGTTGGGACGATAGTGAACTCCCTCCACCGCCGAGGAGTCCATGAAGTCCATCTTGATAAGGCGCGTGCCCCAGTCCTTCACCAGCGTGCGATAGGTGTAGCGCAGATACGCCTGCGCCCCGGGATTGGTTGTGTCCAGCGCATACAGATCATCGGTCTTCGGACTGACCTTGCCGATGTGGATCGGTTCCCCAGCCAGGTTGTGCACCAGCCAGTCCGGATGGTGCTCAAATACCCACGAGCGCTCCGACACCTCGAACGGCGCTACCCACAACCCAAACTTGAGTCCCTGGTCTTCCACCTGATGGCACGTATATGCCATGCCCTGGGGAAACGCCTTTCCATCCGGAGTGGCATACTCTCCCCGCGCATACTGGTACCCCTCATCCACAAAGAAGTATCTATACCCAAGCGGCTCGAGATTCTGCTTGAGCCAGGCGGCATTGGTGAGCACCGTATTCTGTGTTACGCCATAGTAGTAAGCCGTCCAGCTCCACCAGCCGATAGGGGTCGGCGTCGTAACCGGCGCCTTATGGAGTATGCGAATGGCGCGGCCGTAGTTTTCGAGCTGTGCATGATAATCGGACCCGATGGCGAACATCAGCCGCTCCGAACTGACGCTCGTCCCGGCAGGCGCCTGAACGCGGAATGGATCTGGATGTCCAGACGGAAATTCCTTACTCTCGTCTCCAATCGCCGCGTCCGTTCCGGTGTCCGAAACAACGTACGAAAGCAAATGCGCATCGGGCCCCGTCGTGCTTAGCAGGTGGAAGCCCGTAAGCAACCTGTCGGCGGAAAGCGCTCCCAGGAAGATACTTTGTCCACTCTTCTTGTTGTAAATGAGCTGGCTGCCGAACCCCAGGTGGACGCCATTTTGCGCCTCGCCCAGATCCATCAGTTGCACTGGATTTTCGCTGAAGTCGTCGGAGAGAACGCGGTCTTCCGCCGCAGCCCCGTTCAACTGCAACACGGCGCCGGCGTTGCTCTTCACCACGCGAAGGTCATGCACCTCGATGGCCGAGCCAGTCGAGTTGCTTACGGTCACGCGGATATCTCCCCAGGGCTGGTTCTCATAAACATGAAACTCGCAGACGAGGTCGGGCATGCCGGGCAAACCGGTATGGGTCACCATCAGTAGATGGCCGGATCCCAACTCATCGTCAAACGGGGCAATGGACCTCAAATGCCGCGGATAAAGTGAGGATCTAAGCGTTCCTCCTGCCGTATCGACCTCCACCTCTGAACGCAGGACGTCTCCCGGAATCGTCGTTGACCGTAAAGCGTAGAAACCGTCGTCGAATGCCTCAATGATGAGACTTCCGCCACGAATCGAGTTAGGCTGAGAGGGCACGGACTGTCCGTGCGCTCTGCTCGCGGGCCAAACCGGTAGCGAAGAAAGCATGAGCAGCAATGCAAAGATCAAACGTGCCCATTGCATCACAGGTTTCCTCCTATCAAAGCAAATTGGCTACAGACCACATTGCCAAGCTGCGTGTCATAGGAAATCGTGGCGATCAAGCCCGGCAACTGTACCCTTCTCATGGAACAAATCTCCTTTAAGGGGACCTATTTGCGCAGAAACTCACTCCACCAGATTGCCTGTTCACCCGGCGGCTCGCGCGTGATTTCAATTTGGAAACATATTAACATCCCAAGCTCACCTTATGTTGCGCCAGATTTCGAGTTATATGCTATTATTCCATTTGTCCACGAGATTGTGGGGGAGACGCTTGTGCCAATGCGGAAGAATACAAAACCTCGTGAGGTAAGGATTCTCTCCGGGGCCGCCCAGGAACAACGCTGACCCAATGGAGACAAGCAAGATGGAAAGCGGAGGAGCAACACTACGCGAAATCCACAGCCAGCCCGAAGTCTGGGGCCGGTGCCTGAACACATTAGACAAACTCGATTTGGAGCCGCTGGTCGGCGACAAGGACCCACGAACTCATGAATGGCTCTTCGTCGGCTGCGGCACCAGTTACTATCTGGCGCAGGCCGCGGCGGCCACATTCACGGTCTTGGCGGCCGTGCCCGTGCGGGCTGTGCCTGCTTCTGAAATACTCCTGTTTCCGGGGTTGGTGTTTCCGAACGAAGAGGCCGCCATCTTCCCGGTTCTGATCTCGCGTTCAGGGCATACCTCTGAGGTCTTGCAGGTAGCTGAATTCCTCCGGCAGCGCGGCGTCGAATTCCTGGCAGTCACCTGCGATGGCAACGAACTGACCCACCTCAGCACCCGGACGCTCAAATTGCCGGTGACGGAGGAGAGCACAGTGATGACTTCTTCGTTCACCTCCATGCTGATGGCGCTGCAATACATTGCGGCGCGGCTCGCCGGGCAAGATGAGTTTGTGGACGCGCTGCACGCGCTGCCCGCGGCCTTGGCGCGACTACTCCCCATCTACGGTCCAAGGATCGAAAAATTTGCTCAACGATCGTTTGATGACGCGGCATTTCTCGGACAGGGAGCGCTGTACCCCATAGCGTCCGAAACGGCGCTTAAAGTCATGGAGTCTTCGTCGAGCTATGCTCAGTTCTTTCATACGCTTGAATTTCGGCATGGACCTATGTCCATTGTGTCGGAGAAAGTGCTCGTGGGGGCGTTGCTCTCCGAGACGGGTTACACGGAAGAGAGCGCGGTATTGCTGGAGATGAAGGGTCTCGGCGGATGCACCCTGGCCATTGCAAATCAGCTATCGCCCGAAGTACTAAGGTCTGCCGATCTGGCCATTGAACTCGCTCTGCCTGTGCCTGAACTTGCCCGCCTGGTCGTCTATGTCGTGTGGAGCCAGTTGCTCGGCAGTCGTCTGGGATTGCGGAAAGGTCTCGATCCCGACTCACCTCGCCATCTTAGCCGCGTTGTTACACTGGTACACTAGGGCGATATGAAGAAGCGTTTCGATGTGACGATTGCGGGTGAGATCAATCTGGACCTCATTCTCTATGGGCTCCCTGAAGTCATGCCGCTGGAGCGCGAGTTGCTCGCCAACGACTTTCGGCTGACTCTGGGCAGTTCCTCGGCAATTCTCGCCCACAACCTCGCTGCGCTTGGTGTCTCAGTCGGTTTCATTACCCGGCTTGGGGACGACGCACTCGGCAGCATAGCCCTGCAACGGCTGGCGGAGAAAGGGGTCGACCTCACTCGCGTCAAACGCATCTCCGGCGGCACATCCACGGGCGTCACGATTCTGCTGAACCATGAAGGCAAGCGTCATATTCTCACCTATCCGGGAACCATGTTCGAGATGGCTGCCACGGATCTCGATATGCCTTACCTCGCCTCGGGCCGGCACTTCCATCTCTCCTCGCTCTTTCTCCACAAGGCGCTTCAGCCGGACCTGCCCTGGATATGCAGACAACTGAAGACCGAGGGTCTTACGCTCTCGCTCGATACCAATGACGATCCAGAGGATCGCTGGGGCGGCGCGCTTGACGAACTGTTGGGCATCGTCGATATCTTCCTGCCGAATGAGGACGAGGCCTGCCGCATCAGCGGCAAGACCGATGCCGAGAGTGCCATCGAAGCTCTGGCAAAGCGTGTCCCGCTTGTGGCCGTCAAGTGCGGCAAGCGCGGTGCACTCGTACAGGCAGCGAGCCGGCGCTGGCTCGTTCCCGCCGAACGTGTCACTCCCCTGGATACAATTGGCGCCGGTGACAGCTTCGATGCCGGATTCCTGGCCGCATACCTGCGGGGCGACGCGCCAGATGCCTGCGCGGCCTTCGGAAATCGTACCGCTGCTCTCTCTACCCTGCGCCCAGGGGGCACCGAGTCTTTCCGCGATCCTGGGTTGGTGCGAGACTTTCTTTTCCGTGCCGGATGAAAGGGAGAGGGCGGTCTATGCGCCAACCAAAGGATTCTTCGACCGCTGGCATAACGCTCCACAACGATCATCTGCGTGTGTGTATTCTGCCGGAAGAAGGCGGCAAGATCGCACCGTTCGCCGCCGTCAGAGCTACCACCGCCAGCAACCGTACCTGGCCATGCTCCACCTCGGCTCGCTGCATGTATCTTTAATGGATCAGAGCACTTACGCTATCAGCATGCCCCGCCCGCGCTGCGCAATCGCAACCCAGGCACAGCGCCGGATGCGGATACTTTGCAGGGAATGCCCAGCTATCCCAGTGGCCCGATTCATTCCTGTGATCGTTTTGCGTCGCAATTTCGCACCTGCCGTCAGCGTGCGCAGGTATGATAGGGAACAATTAGCAGGGAAAGGAAGCCAGGGATAGGAAAGATGAAAGCCAATACAAAATCCGGAAGCGACATGCTCATCGATGAGCGCCGTAACCATATGCTCAACCTGATCCAGCGCGATGGTCGCGTTCTGGTCTCGGAACTGTCCGATACGCTCGGCATCTCCCGTATTACCATCCGCAAGGACCTCGACTATCTCGAATCCAAGGGACTGGCGCAGCGCACCCATGGAGGAGCACTCTCTCCGCAGGGTAGCACGCTGCTCGATCTCTCTCTGCAGGAGAAGGAGCAGAAGCAGTTCAAGGAGAAACAGCGAATAGCCAAAGCGGCCGCTTCACTCGTAGAAGAAGGCCAGTGCATACTGCTTGACTCCGGCACAACAACCACGGCGATTGCTCGCGAACTGCGCCGCTTCTCGCACCTTACGGTGATCACCAATGCCATAAATATCGCCACCGAGTTGGTGGGGACGGACTGTGAAATCATTCTGACCGGCGGAACGCTGCGCAAGAACTCGTTTTCCTTAGTGGGGCCTCTGGCCGAGGACGTGCTGAGCGAAATGCATGCCGACATTCTCTTCCTGGGCGTCGATGGCTTCGATGTGAAGGCCGGCCTTATGACTCCGAACCTCCTTGAGTCGCGCGTCAATCGCGCCATGGTCAACGCCGCCACGCGCGTGGTCGCCGTCTGCGATTCCACCAAATTCATACGCCGCAGTCTGGCGCTGATCGTGCCGCCGAAGGCCATCCACACTGTTATTACCGACGACCAGCTCGGCGATGAGGATGTGGAAACGCTGACATCGGCAGGTATCGAAGTGATTCGCGTCTAGAGCAATCACACCGCAGCGGTGGAAAGACCGTTGACATATCGCGGATGCGAAAGATGTCGCCGTAGCGGCGTGATGACATCAGGCTGTCTGCGCGATACAATCGCGCGCGTAAGCTCGCAGCACCTGCCGGATTTGGCCATTCTTGCGGGGACGGCGTACCCACTCAGCTTCGCTTCTTCACTATGCTTAGCGCCGCCAGGATCACAGCGTTGCTTGCGATTACTGGTCCCATATCGTTGTTGAAGTCGTCGGAGCCGCCCCGGAAGCCAGTTGTGCCTTTCAGCCGGATCTCTTGAACGACTTTGCCTAACCGGGGATTGATCCATTCGTAAGCGAAGAATGTGACGCGACTTGTTGCGTGGCCCCCGACTTCCACTGCGTCTGCGTTGTAGCAATAGTCCTGGGCGGAGACACGTTCATCCCAGTTCCACTCGAGTATATTGACGCCGTAGCGGATTGGAATGGTGGTGACAAAGCCATCCTCATAGGCGACTTCGTACCATCCCAGAAGGTCCGCCGTGTCCGGCTGATCCCAGATCAACCTATAGCTATCTCTGTTCTTTGCGCGCCTTGCCGACGCGTGCAAAAACACCAGGCTGGTAGGCGCTTCTCCCACGGGAATGCCCGTCACGGCGCCAGGCAGGCCGGTGGCTTCCTTTCCTTCCGTTCCGGCGATAATCGCGCGCATCCCATCTGCGCGCCTCAGATTGAAGGGGATCCTGTTGTGCTGCACGATTTCAGCCGCCATTCCCTCAAGGTTTACACCGAACATCGGCACGCTGACCCCTATATTGAATCGGCGCGATATATCCACGGGCACGATCGGGGCTTCTGTCTGGCTGGGAGGAGTTATTCCGCCAAGCCGCATACGAATCGAGGGTAGCATCGATTGAACCCGCGCCGATAAGTCCTTGCCTTGAATGACCTGGCCGGTCCAGAGAATGCTGCTGCAGCCGAGAAAATCGGCCATTACATCTTTGCCGAAACCAACTTCGTTGGTGGCAAACCAGGCCGACGGCGCCCCGCCAAGCAGAGTAGGACGCTTCCTGCGTGTTTCATAGTGCTCAATGCCCGGTCCAAAATTACCGAAAATCTGCTGGAAACCCATTTTGTCGAGCATTGCTTCGTTGCGTTCGGCCATGCCCTTTTGACCTTCACCCCAATCATCGCTCCAAAACCAGTTATAGATCAGGCAGTCTTTGGGAATGAGCCTGTCCACCTGTTCCGGAGTCAGTCCGCCGGGAGAGTTGTAGGTCCAGCCATCCGGCGCTGTTTTCTTCTGCAGTCCAGTGCCTCTTACCGACTGCAGCAGCATGTCGCCCCAAAGTTGAGTCCTGATGCCCCTGGATGCAAGATAATTGTGGATCTTGTTGACGTCCTCTCCGAACAGCTCGCCAATATCCCTGTCGCTGCACTGGGGAGACACATCGACCGGAAGAAACAATTCGTCGTGGCCGATGTGGACACTGCGGGGCTTCAGAACGTCGATAAACTCATCGTATACCTCGAATACCAGGGAGTAGGACTTCGGATTGACCGGGCAATAGATGTCAGGCCACTTATCTTGAGGGACTGCAGCCAGATCTCTGTGGTCCGTCAAGAGATAGTAACTATGCGTAAAGGAAGGAAGCACCGGAACAAGTTCTATGTGATGTCTCCTCACCCAAAGGGCCAGATCGGCTACCTCCTCTTTTTCGAGAAAGCCCCCGTCCGCCACATCCTGATGCGAGGAGTTCTGCTCCATGTCGTGGAACGGCAGGCGAGGATAGTTGCGGCAGCTGTAGTTTACGTCTCTTGCGAACTGCACCCATCCGGAATTCAGTTCAGGATGGCTGTCAAGCCTCATGCATGCGTTCAATTCCATAATGAGGGTGTTGTACTTATACAGCGCCATGAAGTCGCGCACGAAGCGCTTGAAGAACTGGATATTGTCGCGTCCGGGAAGAAACAGGTAGATCCCTCGAAACGGCTTGTCGGGCCAATCGCGAATCTGCGCGCCGCGAAATCGCAGTTGGCCCTCTTCGTTGGCGAGCAATTGGCGGAGAGACTGTAGCCCATAGAACGCGCCGCGATCGTCGTTGCCGGCAACCAGGACGACGTTGTTGTTGGTCCGAATAATATAGCTTTCCGGGCCAAGACCTTGCACGCTCGACCTAAGTTCCATTTCCGCGCAATACTGCCTGACCAATGGATTCTCAATCGATCCCATCAGAATTGCGCGCCTGTTGGCGCTCAGTTTGGTCGCGCGTTCGATCTTCAGATGCAGGCCAAACCGGTCGCTCAATTCGTTAACCAGCGAACCGGCCAAAAACAAATCTTCTTTCGACGCATTGGACGGCACCACAACCGGCGCCTGGTTGTCGAGGACGAAGTCGCTGCCCGAACTGGAAATCTCTTGTGGTTCCGGGAAGATCAGAGACTGGAGCGGCAGGCATGCCCCTTCGCACGGAACGTTGTTTTGGCCGGCTGCCGTGGGTAAGGCCGCCAACGATTCGCCATGAAGGAACGCATCATGGCCGGCAACCGTGCTGCTGACTGCGGCTCCCGTCACTGCATGCAGGAATTCCCGGCGTGTCAGATCCATACTGCCTCCAAGTTTAAGCATCGGTCCCTTTTGAACACGGATAGAGTTTCAGCGAGGCACAGCAATAGGAATGCGGGTTTGGTCGGCCTCGGGTGGGTTGACGGCGCCTGCGGCGGGGCCGTGCCAAACTCCGCCGCCGTATGTGGTGATGTAGATCTGTGCGGGGTTGTTGGGGTCGAGGAAGATGCGGTGGCCCCACTTGAAGTCGTAGCCCTCGATGCGTGACCAATGGGTTCCACGGTCGGTGGAGCGGTAGGCCGCGGCGTCAAAGCCGGTGATGTAGAGCGTGTCGGGATGGCGGGGATCGATGGTCAGGTCGTAGACGTGCTGTGATTGCGTGAAGAGGGCTCGCCAGGTCTGGCCGCCGTTGTCGGAGGCATAGACGCCGCCGTTCCGGTCGGCGTCTTCGCCCTCCTGTCCCCATGCCGTCAGGTAGAGTTGCTGCGGATTGCGCGGGTCGATCTCGAGGCCGGTGGGGCCGGTGACGCCGGATGGGAGGTCGACGCGCTGCCAGTGTTCCGCCTTGTCCGTCGAGCGATAGAGGGCTCCGGCGCCGGGCGCGGAGTAGTCTTTGCCCTCGGTTCGGCGAGCGACGACGAGGTAGAGAGCGCCGTCCTGGGAGGGGGTGATGCGCCAGGCAAACGGTTCGTCGCCGGCAATCCCGTTGTTCTTTTCGGTCCAGCTTTGACCGTTGTCAGTGGACTTGTATACGCCGCGGCCAAAGGCGCAGGCGTACAGGGTGCGGCTGCCGGCGGGGCTGGAGGGATCGAGGAGGATGTGGGTAATGGAGTCCACGGGAAGGCCTGCGTTGCTCGGCTTCCAGTGGTGGCCGCCATCGGTTGAGACGGCGACGCCACCTGTGAAGTGCCGGACGCTCCGACCTCGCCACATCTTGGGGCGGGGGAGATCGTGTGTGCCACTAAAGGCCCCCCAGATCAGGCCGCGCTGGGTGGGGTCGAAGGCCAGCCAGTAAGCGGTGTTGCGCCATTCTTCGGGGACGCCTTCGGAGGTGCTTCGCCAGGATTGGCCGCCATCCGTGCTCTGAAAAAGTCCGATGTCGGTGTAGTCGATGAAAATGTGACTGGCGTCGAACGGGTCAAACTGCACGCCGTAGTCGGTGGTTACATCGAGGCCGCGGGAGGTCCAGCCGTCGCCCTTGAGTTGCCTGGAGTTCACCTCCTGCCAGGTTGCGCCGCCGTCCAGGGTGCGATAGGTGCGGAAGAGATCGGTTGCGTAGGCTATGTCGGGGTTGGTGGGCGCTACACCGAGACTGTATGGCGAGTCGTAGAAGATCGCGATGCCGTCTTGCGTGGCGCGCTGCTCAATCCAGCTTCCGCTCAGGTTGGCGCCAGGTTGGGTCGATTCTTTATAGACGATCTTCCAGGTGTGGGCGCCGTCCGTTGTCTTGGCAATGCCGTTGAACAGGTTCTCCTTACCCGCGCCGAGTTGAAGGTCTCGAAAGCCGGCATAGGCGACCTCCGGATGGCGATCGTTGGTGGCGATGGCTTCAAAGTGGCCGGATGTCTGTTGGAAAGCGGGCGTGACTGGTCTCCAGTGCAGGCCGGAGTCCTCAGAGAGATAGACCTTTCCGTCCCTGCCGGTTGCGTAAATCCACACCGAGTCGCCTGACCGCGCCGCGCTGGCTGTTCTGATGCCGGTTTGGATGCCGCCCAGTTCGATGACGCTGCCATCGGGGGCGATGCGATAGGCCGCGGAGCCGGAGACGGCGATCAGGCCGGAGTCCTGCGGGGTAATGAGCAGGACGCGCTGGGGCAAAGTGGCGAGGCGGCTCCAGGAAGCGCCGCCGTCTGCAGAGTAGACGATGACAGCGGGTTGGCCTTTCTGCTCAAAGGAAAGATAAAGATGCTCTGTGTTTCCGTGGCCATTTTGCTGGCCGTTCGGGTAAGCAATGGCAATGGCGGAGATAGATCCGCCGGGGTAGGCGGGATCGCTGGAGGTAAGGCTGTAGTCGGAGTGGTCGCCGAGTTGATGCTCGACGGTGTTGCGGGCGGGGCTGGGGAAGAGCATCTTCCAGGTCCGCCCGGAATCGCTGCTGCGCCAGAGGGCGGCATTCCCGGCATAGATGACCTGGGGGTCCGCGGGATCGAAAGCGAAGACCGCGATGCCGCCGCGGAGATTGAACATGCGCCACGACTGGCCATTGTCGCGCGTGATGTAACCGCCGGTCATGTCGCAGTGCTCAACCACAAGCTGGGAATCGTGAGGGCTGATGGTTGGGCCAATCATGGTGCCGCCGCCGCCGGGGCCGATCACCTTCCAACTGTTCGAACCTGGGCCCTGAGCCCAGCCGGCAACTGTGGCGAGAAACAGAAGGACTGCAAGACCTGGCATTTGTGACCTATGTGTATTCGGCTTCATCTGCACCACTCTCCATTTCCTGTCTTCCTGATAGACTTGCAGTTCTTGACGCCCCGGATATTGGCCTGCTCAATGCACCGAAAGAATTATAAACGAACGATAAAGATCATGTATGCTAATGAAATGAAATATCGTTCGGCAAGACCCAACGATTCTGTGATGCAACTCTACTCTTTGCGGGCGAGCCCGAAGGCCGCAAGGCGGAATGTGAGTTACATGAAGAAAAGCTTCTTCTGTGTGTTGTTACTGGTGGGAACCCTCTCCGCGATCTGTCAACCTGCTCCAGCTCAAGTGAAGGTCTGGCAAGGCACGCTTACGCTGCCGACCTATGAAGAAGGCCTGCCCGATCCGAACCCGCCGTTCGATACATATCAGACGACCCGCTTCAACTATCCCTACACGCTGAGAACGAATCTGACGGGCGTAAAGGCCGACCATGCGTGGCGCGCGATCTTTCTCGAGAACGAATATCTGAAGTGCACAGTGCTGCCGGATATCGGCGGTCATCTCTATACCTGCGTCGACAAGATCAGCGGCCAGCCCATGTTCTATGCCAACCCTTCCATCAAGAAGGCGAACATTGGATATCGCGGAGCGTGGGCTGCATTCGGCGTGGAGTTCAACTTTCCCGTCTCGCATAACTGGGTCTCCATGTCGCCGGTGGACTTCGCGTATGCGGCCCACGAGGACCGCAGTGCATCGGTATGGGTGGGCAATATCGATCGGCCATACGGCATGCAATGGGGAGTGGAGCTGGTATTGAAACCCGGCTCGACGCTGTTGGAAGAGCGTGTGACCTTGTATAACCGCAGCGATGTTCGCCACCGCTACTATTGGTGGAACAACGCGGGACTGCAGGTGTGGGACGATTCGCGAATCGAATACCCGATGCGGTTTACCGCTTCGCATGGGTTCGTTGACGTATCTCCCTGGCCCATCGACCCGGAAGGCAAAGACCTGAGCGTGATCGGGAATCAGACCGATGGTCCGGTGTCGCGCTTCATGTATGGAAGCTATGAGCCGTTCATGGGCATCTGGAATCCGAAGACGCAGGCCGGAACGGTTCATTTTGCGGAGTATCGCGACCTGCCGGGGAAGAAAATCTGGACGTGGGGCGTCGACGCGGTGGGTCTTGACTGGCGCACGGCACTGTCGGACAACCAGAGCGCCTACGCTGAAGTGCAGGCGGGACTCTTCCGCAACCAGGAGACGTATGCTTTTCTTGACCCTGGGCAGACCATTCGCTTCAGCGAATACTGGATGCCCGTGCGTGGGACGGGTGGAATCTCGCGGGCCAACAAGGCTGGCGTGGTTCATTTCGATGCGTATGGCTCCGATGTCTCAGTTGCATTGAACGTGAATGAACGTCTTCAAGGCGCGCAGGTTTCGCTCACGCAGAATGGAGCTGTTCTCTGGAGTGGAACCGCCGATCTGGCGCCGGAGAAAACATGGTCCCATTCTGTCTCTTCCAAGGGAGAGTCTGGGAAGGTCACCTTCGAGTTGAAAGACCGCGCGGGCCACTCGCTGCTGAAGCAGACGGACGGCGAGTACGATTGGGACCCGGAAGCGACGATCAAAACCGGGCCCCAGCAGGCGCTGCGAATTCCCGAGCCGGCGAACAGATCGGAAGACGACTGGTTGCAGGTGGGCCAGGATCAGGAGTTGAACGGAGAGGTTGTACTCGCGCTTGCCTCGTATGAGAGTGCACTGGAGAAATATCCGCGGAGCCAGTCGCTCGAGTTAGCCGCGGGGAGGCTCGCTGCGTCGCTGCAGCGGTTTGAGGAGGCCGAACGCTTGCTTCAGCTTGCGCAACAGCGCGACACGCCTGACTCCGAGATTGCCTATTACCTGGGAATTGCCGAAGAAGGCCTGGGACACACCCGCGAGGCGGAGACTTCCTATGAGATCGCTTATCGTCAAGCTGGTCTGCGTGGACCGGCTGCGATAAGGCTGGGAGAACTGCGGGCGAGGCAAGAGGATTTGCGGGGCGCAGCCTCTTTTCTAAATGCTGCGGTGGCCGCGGACCCGGCCAATCCCCGTGCTCAGGAGGAGTTAGAGGCCGTCCTGCGCGCGTTGGGCGAGCGATCGGAAGCAGACCGTTTGGCGAACCTCGGCCTGGGTATGGACCCGATGAGCGACTTCCTGAAGGAAGATACAGGAAAGCCGGACCAGAAACACCTGGCGGCGGATCCATACCGCGTCCTTCGCGTGGCGGCCGAATACTTGCAACTTGGGCTCTATCGGAAGGCTTTGGAAGTTCTCGATCGAACCTATCAACCCGTGGATGCGGACCAAAGTGAGCCTGGCTCGGTGCTGCCACAGAAGCATCCGTTAGTGTTCTACTACGCTGCATACTGCAAACAGAAACTCGGCGCCGATGCACAGCGGAACTGGCAGGCAGCATCGGAGCTTTCCCCGAGCCTCGTCTTCCCATCGTCGCAAACTGACAGGGTTGTATTGGAGGCTGCGCTGGCGGCCAACGGGAGCGATGCAACTGCTCATTACCTGCTGGGGACCCTGCTCTTTTCCAAAGGATTGAGCGACGCCGGGATGGCCCACTGGGCCCAGGCAAAGCAGTTTGCCCCGCATCTGCAGGAGGTCGATGTCGATATGGGAGATGCGTTGCTGAAGCTGAAAGGCGATCCGCAACGCGCGCTGGCATCGTTTCGTGAGGGCATGCGGAACGATCCGGACAACGCCGAGGTATACGTTGGTCTCGATGAGGCAATGAGCTTGACGGGAGCTTCAGCCGCGGAGCGTGCAGCCGTCCTCTCACAATATCCTTCGGCCGATGCTCCGGATTCGAAGATGCCGGCTGACCTCGTCTATCAACTCGCGTTGACGCGCGCTGAAGCCATGCAGTATGAGCAGGCGCTGGCGCTCTTCAAGGGTCGATTCTTTCCCAGCGAAGAGGGAGGCATCACGCCGGGACAAGTGCTTTTTGAGATCGGATTGCTGCAGGCTGAAGCGTGGGCTAAGGCGCGCAACTGCGCGCAGGCTGATGATTTCCTTGCCGGTAAGCAGCCGGGGATGAGCCTGGATGGAAGGTCGGCGCGAGACGATGTAAAACTGGCCGGGATTGCACGCGGCTGCGGGCATGCGAAGGAGTCTGAGGATCTCTTGCATAAGGCAGCGGCTGGTGTAGATTCCGCGGACCTGGTGTGGGCAATCCAGGCGGAGAAATCACTGCGTACATACGACGCGGGGAAGGCGGACCAGCGGGTCGCAAAGTCCCTGGCTGCGGCTGAGAGCCGCGCGGAGACCGGCGCCAACTCAGGATCATGGTGGTATAACATCGGCCTGTTGCAAACTGCGCTCAATCGCAAGCAGCAGGCAAGAGAATCAGTCGAAAAAGCCTTGATTCTGCCGGATACTCATATGTCTCACCATCTTGCCAGGGAGGCTCTGGCGGAGCTGTCTGCCGGCAAGTAGTTCGAGCTCCGACGTCGAGTATGAGGAGAGGAAACGGAATGAATCGTCGCCAACTGTTGTACGGAACCGGCATCGGGCTGGTGTCAGGCGCTGTTGCCCGCGCGGGGGTAAAGGCATCCTCAATGAACGATGAACAAGCCAAGCCTCAAATGCTCAATCTCCCCGACTATCAGCCCACCAGCATGTTGCACGCGCGCCAGACCCGTGTTGAACGAGCGCGCTATCCTGTGATCGACTTCCACACCCACATCACTGTATCAAGCAAGGAGGTTAACGGCGTGCCCTTGGCCGCTGCACGCGATTTCCTCGGGACCCCCGATGAGCTGATCGCAGTGATGGATCGCAAGAACATTCGCTCCATGGTCAATCTCACGGGAGGCTTCGGGTCCGGCTTGACTGAAACCCTCGAAAAGTATGATAAGAGTTATCGCGATCGTTTCTACACCTTCACTGAGCCATGCTACTCGCGGTTCCTGGAGCCCGATTATCCCCGCATGCAGGCCCAGGCCATCCAGCAAGCGCGCAGCGACGGGGCGCGTGGGCTCAAGATCCTCAAGACACTCGGCCTTTACTTGCGGGATAACATCACCACGGGCAAGCTGGTGAAGATCGACGATCCCAGATTCGATCCCATGTGGGACGTGTGCGGGCAATTGAACATGCCGGTCGCAATTCACATCTCCGATCCCATCGCCTTCTTTACTCCCACCGATCGGTTCAACGAGCGCTTTGAAGAGTTGAACAATCATCCCGACTGGTCTTACTACGGGCGAGACTTTCCCACCAATGCCGAGTTGATCGAAGCGAGAAACAGAATGATGGCCCGTCATCCCAACACGCGGTTCATTGTGCTGCATGTGGGCAACTTTGCTGAGAATCTGGAGAACGTCTCCCAGAATCTGGACCGCTTTCCCAACATGAACGTCGACATCGCCGCGCGGATCGGCGAGTTGGGGCGCCAACCGCGAGCAGCCCGCGCCTTTTTTGAGAAGTATCAGGACCGGATTTTGTTCGGCACGGATGCCACGCCACACGTCGACAATTACCCGCAGCAGCTGTTCATCGACGAACTCTATGAGATCTATTATCGATTCCTTGAGACGGACGATGAGTACTTCGACTATGCTCCCGCGAAAGTGCCGCCGCAGGGCCGTTGGCGCATCTATGGGGTCAACCTTCCGGAGCCGATCCTGCTCAAGGTTTACAACCGGAATGCCGCGCGTGAACTGCGCCTCTCAATTTAAGAACAGGGCGCCGAATGAGCCAGTTGAGCGGGAAGATGACCGCGATAAATCGTTCAAACACTTGAATATTTCTTGCAGAGCGCCTGGATTTCATCAACCAGTTTTGGCACGCCAGTGGCGGGCGGTAGACTGCCAGGGGAACTGGATTCATATTCGGCCGATACAAAACCTTGATGCCCGGCTTGCGCGAAGATCTGCCAGACGCGGTCCATATCCACAGGAGTGTGATCATAAAAGTGGTCGCGGATGTGGATATTGGTGGCGTAGGGGATGCATGCGGCAATCTGCGCGTAGGCGTCTTGAGTCGGCGTGGCGATAAAATTTGTAATATCGAGGTTGATGCCGGCATAGGGCGAATTGACGCGTTGCATGATTTCAAGGCATAGGTCCGCGCTCTGCGTCAGGCCCTCGTGGTCTTCAACCCCAAGCGTGATGCCCTTCGGGCCGGAATAGTCGCATGCGGCCTTCATCGATTCGACCACCCAATCTACGGCGTCCTTCATGCTGGCGCCGTCCGGCAGCTTACCGGCGAAGATCCTCAGATGAGAAGCTCCGAGCTGGTCTGTAACATCGACCCACTTTTTGATCTCGTTCAGGCTGTCGGCGCGCTTTGCGGCATCGGCCTGGACCATGCTGACTCCGCATGCAGCACCCGAGAAGGCCAGGGCATGTTTGTAACCCAGATGACGAAGACCATGGAGATAATCCGGATCAGTTGACTTGAGGTAATACGCGGTCATGTCGACGCCGACCAGCCGCAGGTCCACTGCCTTGAGAATAAAATCTTCCAGGGTCATCGGGCCGTGCCTGAGGTCTTTATCGTAGGAGTAGGCACAGCATCCGGGAAGTAACCGTGCCAGTTTGGATTTGTCTGCCTTAACATCCGATTGTGCCGTGCCAACGGCTCGTGCCCCAACTGCTCCCAAACCTGCACCTGCCAAAGCGCCTAGTCCGACGGTCTTCACAAACTGACGACGATTCACAGTGGATCGCATCTTGTCTCCTGAGTTATAAACATCTTTGAAGCAGGCGGTTTACAACAACCGCGACTCTCGCTCTGCAAACAAACCAAAGTAGCATCCGTGTCTGCTGCCGTCAAGAAAAACTTTCCTACTCTTGACCCGGCGCCTTCATTCCCGCCGCAACGTTTCTCCGTCCGCCGTTGGGCGGGTGTGCACTCAGTGTGCACCTATTTTGATTCCGCTGAAATAGTGGCTCCCGACGGCATCAGGAACGCTATGGGCCATTGTTCCTGACCCTGAGCTGCCAACGTGGACCAATTCAGAATGGATGTGGACTCGGGCGTCAGTATTGTCACTTGCGGATCGATTTCCTGGAATCGAATTGCCAGGCTGTATGCTTCGCCGGTTGCGGCAAGTGTCAGGGGTTGCCTCGCTAGATGCGAATCCCGGCTGCGAACGAAGAGTTCGGCAATCTCTAGATCGTCCATCATCTCAAGAAAATATGGCCGGCCAGTAAGCAACGAATTATAGACATAATCGGCCAATACGCCCCCCAGGGGATTAATGTACGCTTCATCGAAGTGTTCTTGCGCCACATCTGGAGTGTCCGATGACCCTGTGCGATAGTTCATGCGGGTTTCGCCCAATCCGCGAAAATCGAATGAGAAAACTTCATAGCCGCCGCTTAATAACTTGGAGATCTGGGGCCAGTCCTTTTCCGAGGCTTTGCCGTCGAGACTGAACCAAAGGATGGCTCCCTTGGGATGGTCGCCATCGTTGTGAAAGTGGAGAAGAGGCATTTCCAGATAGATGCTGTGATAAAGCACGTAGCGATCGATATGCACCGCCCCGGCCGTGCTGGTCCCAACAGCTTCCCATCGCAGTTCCCTGGGCGAGGAAAAGCCTGCATAGCGGCTGACTGTCCAGGAGGCGATGTCGGGGTCTTGTTCGCTCCGGTACAGTTCAGCCAGTGTTTTCCGGTTGCGATGCGAAGCTTCGGCGGAATAGGCAGCTATGAGGTGCAGAAGCGTGTGACCCTCTGGATAGTCAACCGATACCTGTCCGCTCCTTGTCACGCGGAGGTCGGCATCGCTGAACTCATTGACTGGGGGAAGGCCGTGGCGCACCGGCATGTTATTGAAGCGATCGAGAAAGCTCAACGCCGCTTCCTGATTATGCAGAGAATACTCATGCCGGTTGTAGCTCTCGACGAATCCGATTTGGTCGGCGTGTCCAAAGCGTTTGTAGAACTTACTGACTTCGGAGTAGGACTTTTGTGCGCCCTGCACAGGGAAGAAGTCGAGAGTGGCGGTTGCTATCATCGCCGCGCGCGGATACAGCATCAATAACATTCCCGCGTTATCCACTCCCTTCGATATAAGTCCGAAGAAGTCCTGTTCCGGATCGCTGTCGAAATCGGCAAAGATGCGGTTTTCCACCCGCATGGGAAGCGCCGTGATGTAACAGGACGGGATAACGACCTTGATACGCTCATCCAGTGCGCCAATTAACGCCGTCTGGAAGCCGCCGCCGCTGGTTCCCGTGATACTGATCCTCTCGCCGTCGACGTCTGCGCGGGTGAGCAGATAGTCCACGGCGCGCATACCATCCCAGATTTCCCACCGGGCCAGATTCGCTCCGGCAAGGTAGGCGAGGTTTCCCATCACGGCGTGTTCGCCGCAGATCAGGTTGTAACGGCTCTTCTTTGCCTTTGCATCCCAGAACTGGCTTCGTTCGCCTTGCCCGACTGGGTCCCAACTGATGACCAGATAGCCGCGCAAGGCCAGCCTCTGACAGAGAGCCTGATAGTGATCTTTACCGTTTGGCGAGTGTCCCGCAGGGACCAGGATCGCTGGATGTACCTTGTCACCGTTCTCGGGCACGTACACGAGCGCTGTCACATAGAAACCGGGAAGGCTTTGATAGATGAGCTTTTCGATATGAAATCCAGTGGCTGAAACTGTGCCGGTAATTGCCGCGTGCAGGTATGTCTTCTCTGTGGGAAGGCCGCCAATCATCTCTAGCACCGATTTTCTCAGCTCCGCGCGCAACCGCAGAAGATCGCTCTCGTTCTTTACCTGCGACCAACGGTCCCGGCGGAGTTCATCCTCATTCCATGCGAGTGCGGTTTGATAGAGGAGATAAGGCGTAATTTGCGGGCCTTCCTTATCTGAAGGAGGCAAAACGCGGAAGGCTTCAGCGGGAGGCGCGTCCTCGCTCGACGCAGCCGGCAGATCAGGGCCGGTGGTGGTGAGTTGCTTGGTCATCGGTTGATTCTGTGCTGTAGCAGCCGCAACGCAAATAGCCGCCATCGCAATACCGCACACCAGCCGCACACCCATAGAACCGCTCACCTGATGCTCCTCCTGAGTTGCAACAATGCACCGTTAATCCGTCTATTTCTACTTACCCTTCACTAACTGGACAGTGCCAAGTTC
>PLGM01000128.1:0-17164 GCA_003139795.1 Acidobacteriaceae bacterium
GTCTCATCCCATCTGAAGCCCACATTGATTTTGCGGCACTTGCGGCACGACTGAAGTCGTGCCCTGTTACAAAGACCTCGAGAATTGCCACTTACTGGAGTTTTTATACAGGTTCTGAGGAATGGCCAGCAGAGCGGCAAAGGCCATCCCGGCCTCCTTACGGGCTGAATGCGGGCCTGCGGCTCAGCGCACTCCGGGGCGAATCCGGTAATATGGGGCAGCGGAGAAATGCCCATGGAACGTATGCTTGCAACGCCTGCGGATGCTGAGATCATCCTGAGACTCTATGAATTGCGTACCGAAGCGGAGATGCGCAAGGCCCGGGCGTGGATAACGGGCGAGTTCTGGCCTGCGACGGCGGAGGAGTTTTTCGCCGTGGCATCGAACGCCGCGGACCCGCACAATGCGTGGCTGCGGCAGGTGCTGACCTACTGGGAGATGGCGGCGGCGATGGTGCTGCACGGGGCGGTTTCGGCGGAGCTGTTTGTGGATTGCAACGCCGAGGGGTTCTTTCTGCTGGCCAAGTTTGCGCCGATTCTGGAGGCGATCCGGGAGAAGAATCCGGGGTTTCTGACGAAGACGGCGGAGCTGGTAAACCGGTTTTCAGCGGCGGCGCAACGCTACGAGGCGGTGCTGAAGAATGTGGAGGCCAGGCGGAACAGCGAGCCGGCAAAGCAGGAAGCTCACGGGCAGTATTCCTATCCGCCCAAACCGTGATCGGGAAAAAATCTTGCCGAATTGCGGCCGGTGAGGCATGATGGTAGCAGATCGAGAGTTCCAATCCCCTGGAGGTTTCTCGTGAAACGAGTTCTGGTTTTGCTGACAGCTTTTTTTGCTCTGACCGTGCTTGCGGCCAAGGCAGCCGATTCCACCACCATCAATGGCTGGATCTCCGACGCGATGTGCGGCGCCAAGCACGCTGGCAGCGGCGCGAACGTGGCGTGCGTGAAGAAGTGCATTGAGGGCGGGGAAGCCCCGGTGTTTGTGGACGAGACCAAGAAAGAGGTCTGGACCATCGACAATCCGGAGGCGGTGAAGGCTTTTTACGGCGATCATGTGACGGTGACCGCGACCGCCGATGCGGCCAAGAAGAGCGTTCACATCGAGACCATTTCGGAAGCGAAGTAGGTTTCGGACGGAAAGCAGGTTGCCTGCGGGGATTCCCGGCCGCAAGATGGATGCGCCACGCCGCGGAAACTCTGTTAGTGTCGTATCCGATCCTCTCTCCAGGCCCGGCTTTGGGGGCCGATGGGAGGGGCTAAGAGCGGTTTTCCCCGGATATTGACCATGGCACGAGCGATCTGGAACGGCACAGTGATAGCCGAAAGCGAGACCACAGAGACGGTGGAGGGGCATGTGTACTTTCCTGAGGCCAGCCTCAAGCGGAAGTACTTTCGCCCCAGCACCACGACATCCATTTGTCCCGTGAAGGGGCAGGCGCGCTACCTGAACCTGCTGATCGACGGAAAGGATAACCCGGACGCGGCCTGGTACTACCCGGACCCCAAGCCGGCGGCGCGCAGGATCAAGGGGTACGTGGCCTTTTGGCGGGGCGTGGAAGTGGTGCCTTAGGCGCTCGCTTCCCACCCCTGTAATTCTCCCTCGAAAGGCCGCCAAGGATAGGGTCCCCCACATTAGAGTAACCCACATTCCAGCAACAGTGAAGAAGCCCGACAGGCTTGCAACGGTTCGAGCGGGATGGGGCTGGAAATGGCCCGCGATTGGAGAGGCCCGGCTATGATGGGAGACGTGGGACAAAGGGAAACGCTTTGAGCACGTCGATTCGCGGGCGTTTGCGCGCGGTGCCGGTGCTGGCGTGGATGGTGCTGATTGCGCTCGTCCTGCGGCTGGCGGCGATTCCGTTCGATACCATCGAAAACCTGATGGATGCCAACCACATCCACGCCTGGGAGCAGGGGAATGTGGCGCGGGCGCTGCTGGCGGGGCAGGGCTTCGGCAGCCCGTTTGCTTCCACACAGCCCTCGGCGATCATGCCGCCGGTTTATCCGCTGATTGTGGCTGCGATTTTCTACTTTTTCGGCGTTCACACCGCGCCGTCGATCTTTGCCGTTCATGCGTTCGACTGCCTGATCAACGCGCTGGCCTGCATTCCAATCTTCCTGATGGCGCGGCGGAGCTTTGGTGAGCGCGTGGCCAGGTGGGCGGGCTGGGTGTGGGTGTTTTTCCCCTACGGGATCTACTTTGCGGCGGCGTGGGCCTGGTCGACGCACCTGCTGCTGCTGAGCCTGTGCTGGCTGCTCTACCTGGCGCAGGAGCTGGAGATCTCGCCGCGGCTGGGACTGTGGGCCGGCTTTGGCCTGCTGGCGGGATCTGCGGGGCTGACGGAGCCGTCGGTCCTGGTGGTGGCGCCGTTTCTGATGGCGCTGGCGGCGTGGAGGCTGGCGAAGGCGGGGAAACGCTGGCTGCTGCCGGGGGTGGTGGCGTCGGTGACGCTGGCAGCCGCGATTTCGCCGTGGCTGATTCGCGACGCCGTGGTGTTTCACCGCTTCATTCCCATGCGCGACAGCATGGGGCTGGAACTGTGGATGGGCAACAACGGCAGCAACCTGCGCTGGACGAGTGACGAGAAGCACCCGCTGCACGACGCGAAGGAGCTGGCCGATTACGACCAGGGCGAATTGGCCTACATGGACCACAAGGCGCAACAGGCCAGGGCTTATATCAAGGAGCACCCAGGCTGGTACGCGGGGATGTGCGCGCGGCGCGCCGTCTATCTTTGGACGGGCTATTGGAGCTTCGACAAGCGCTATCTGGCCGTGGAGCCGACCGACCCATTCAACATCCCGTTTGCCAGTTGCATGACGCTGCTGGCGGTTGTGGGGTTGTTTCTGGCGTGGCGGCGGAGGCCGTTCGAGGCGATTCGCTACGGCGGCGTGCTGTTTCTGTTTCCGGTGGTCTATTACTTCACCCATCCGGAGCCCTACCATATGCGGCCGGTCGATCCATTGCAGGTGATTCTTTGCTGCTACGCGATTTTGACGTTGCGCGGGCAGGCTGGGAAGGGCACGGAACGGGCGACGGCTGCACAGGCGAATGGCGCCGCGAAGGCTTGATGGATTGCTCCTCATGAACGGGCGGGGGCGGTTGGACAAAGCTATTATTGATCCGGCCTCTTTGGAATGCGACAGTGAAATCCCACCCCAGCCGCAAAAATCCGCCGCGGTCCGCCGCGGCGGAGCGAGGGCGGGGCACCCAGTTTCGATTGAATCGTTAAGGGCCGGATCAATTACAAATGCGGCAAGTTAGCCCCAGCGCAGCGGCGAGTGAAGATGCGCAGGACGTTGGACCGGGCGTGGCCTGCTCGAAGGGTCAGCGTGGATGGTATGATGGGGCGGTTTGAAGATTTGCGGTAGGAGGCTGCACGTGTTGAAAACCTTTTCAACGATTCTGGTTTTGCTGGTTGCACCCGCTGTTGGCTATGCTCAGCCCATGGTCAACCACTTCGATGCGGCGGCCAAGGTCTTCCGGCTGGATGGCGGCGGGGTTTCCTATTTGTTTGGGGTGAACGCGCGCGGGGAACTGGAGCAGCTTTACTGGGGCGGACGGTTGGGGGCGACGGACAAGTTTCCGCAGGCTGTGCCGATGCGCGAGTGGGCGTCGTTCGACTCTTCTTACACCAATACGCCGCAGGAGTACGCGGGGTGGGGCGCGGGGCTGTTCAACGAGCCGGCGCTGAAGGTGAGCTTTGCCGACGGGAACCGCGACCTGGTGCTGCACTACGAGAGCTACGCGGAGGCTGCCAATGGGTTCGACGTGGTGCTGAAAGACATTGCGCGGCCCATTTTTGTGACGCTCCACTACGCGATCGACGCGGAGAGCGGGATTCTGGCGCGGAGTGCGACAATCGAGAACCGCGGGAGCGAGGCGGTGACGGTGGAGCAGGCGGCTGCCGCCGCCTGGGCGCTGCCGGCAGGGCGCTACACGCTGAACTACCTGACCGGGCGCTGGGCCGGGGAGTGGACGCTGAACCAGGAGACGGTGCGCGCGGGGGCGCGGGTGATCGAGAGCCGGAGGGGCTCGACGGGGCACCAGGCCAATCCGTGGTTTGCGCTTCAGGCCGGCGAGGCGGAAGAGGAGCACGGCGAGGTGTGGTTTGGAGCGCTGGGGTGGAGCGGGTCGTGGCGGATCACGGTGGAGCAGGACCAGTTGGACGCGGTGCGGGTGACGGGCGGCTTCAATCCATTCGACTTTGGGTATGTGCTGCACGCCGGGGAAAAGCTGGAGACGCCGGTTTTCTACGGTGGGTATGCGAAGAACGGGCTGGACGGGGCTTCGCGTCTGCTGCACCGCTATGAACTGGAGCACATTTTGCCGCGGACGGAAGCGAAGGCGGGACAGGCGCCGGCAGCTTCACGAACGGCGCTGACGCCCAGGCCGCGGCCGGTGATCTACAACTCGTGGGAGGCGACGGAGTTCAACGTGACCGAGGCCGGACAGATGGCGCTGGCGGAGAAGGCCGCGGCGCTGGGGATCGACCGGTTTGTAATGGACGACGGATGGTTTGGGCAGCGCAAGGACGATCACGCGGGGCTGGGCGACTGGTATGTGAACCAGGAGAAGTTTCCCCACGGGCTGAAGCCGCTGATCGACAAGGTTCATGCGCTGGGGATGGATTTCGGGTTGTGGGTTGAGCCGGAGATGGTGAACCCGGACTCGGATTTGTATCGCAAGCATCCGGACTGGGTGCTGCATTTTCCGGGACGGCCGGAGTCGGAACAGCGGAATCAGTTGGTGCTGAACCTGGCGCGGCCGGAGGTGCGGGAGTATGTGCTGGGCTTCCTGGACAAGCTGCTGACGGAGAACGATATTGCGTTTTTGAAGTGGGATTACAACCGCAACTGGAGCGAGCCGGGGTGGGACCAGTTGCCGGCGGCGGAACAGAAGCGGGTTTATGTGGAGTTCACGCGCAACCTGTACGCGATTCTGGCGGAACTGCGGAAGAGACACCCGCAGGTGGAGATCGAGTCCTGCTCGGGAGGCGGCGGGCGCGTGGATTTGGGGATTCTGCGCTATGTGGACGAGGTTTGGCCCTCGGACAATACCGATCCGTTCGACCGGCTGACGATTCAGGATGGGTTCACGTATGCGTACACGCCGCAGGTGATGATGGCGTGGGTGACGGACTCGCCGCACTGGCTGAACAAGCGGACGACGTCGCTCAGCTACCGGATACTAAGCTCGATGCAGGGGTCGCTGGGGATTGGCGCGAATATTGCGAACTGGACGCCGGACGAGGCTGCGACGGCCAAGCGGCTGATTGCGGCTTACCACCAGGTGCAGGCGACGATTGTGCAGGGCGAGCTTTACCGGCTGATTTCGCCGCGCAACGGGAGCGAGTTCTCGGCAACCGAGACGGTGAGGCCGGACAAGAGCCAGGCGGTGGTGTTCGCGTTTATCCACTCGACGCAGGAGGGACGCGGGTTTCCGACGCTCAAGCTGAAGGGGCTGGATCCGGCGGCGGAGTACGCGCTGAGCGCGATTGAGGGCAAGGCGCGGGAGGGATCGCCGGCAGTGGCCAGTGGGGCCTGGTGGATGAACCACGGGCTGGAGATGGAGGAGGGGTTCCGCGGGGATTTTCAGGCGGCGGCGTTCCGGCTGGACCGGAAGTGATGTCCATGAAAAAAGCGATTCCTGAGTTCAAGAGCGAAGCCGAAGAGTTCGAGTTCTGGTCCTCGTCGGGCGAGGGGGCGGACTCGACCGAGTATTTGGATTGGTCGCGGCGAAGCGCACCAAACTGCCCAACCTGAAGCCGTCGCTCAGAACCATCTCCGTCCGGCTGCCAGTAGCCATGATCGAGGATCTGAAGATTCTTGCCAATAAGCGCGATGTGCCTTACCAGTCGCTGCTCAAGGTGTTTCTGGCGGAGCGACTGGAGAAGGAGCGGGGCAGAGGCGGGTGGGGTAGGCCGCCGCTGCCATCCCGGCTATAACGAAAACTGCGGTACAATCGACTCCATGGAGGCCCTTATGGCAACCGCGCAAAACCGGATCGTCGTCGATCTCGGGCCACTGCGGAAGAGTGTCGAGGACCGCGTAAAATCCGGCTCCTACGCCAGCCCCGATGAGGTGATTCGCGCTGGTCTACTCGCATTGGAACGCGAGGAATCGGGCACCGATGAGTGGCTGACCAAGTTGGCCGAGGAGTCGTTGGCCGATCCCAGGCCGAGCGTTCCGGCGGCTCAGGTTTTTCGGGAGTTGAGAGCCAAGTATGGCCGGCCTACGGGTGAGTGAGCCTCTTGAAACAGTACGAGGTTCACTTCATGGCGGAGGCAGTCAACGACCTGGATTCACTCTTTTGCTACATCGCAGAAAAATCATCCCTTGAAATTGCAGATGGCTACCTTGCGCGGATAGAGAGGCTTTGTCTTTCTCTTGGAAGCCTTCCGAAGCGAGGGACTGCGGTGGCCGGGAATGTCAGCGGTCTTCGAACTATGGGATTCGAACACAGGGCTACCATCCTGTTCCGAGTTGGTGAAGAACGGGTGGAGATTCTGCGGATTCTATACGGCGGAAGGGATATTGGACCGCAATTGGAGAAGCTGTAGGAAAGTTAGTGCTTAGAGGATTAGGTAGTTGCGCTGAATTGCGTGATATGCCGTGGTTGTTTATCTTGATTCCTAAAAGGATTGATTCTCCATTAGAGGTTCTTCTTTTCCACATAATGCACTAATTTTGCAGCATTTCCACAGCCAAATGTCTGCGAGGAACCTCAGAAGTACACATGAAATACAAGATATTGTGGTTTGTTGTTGACTTGTTCCACAGACAGCGCTATTTTTTCAAATGCCGCTGTGCCAAAAGCACGGAAAACGCCGCCCTAAGGCGGCGTTCAGTCCAGGTGGTACCGAATACTTTGGTCGGTGGACGGTACCATCTGCCCCGGCACCCGTTGGTGACGGGTGCAAGCTGATTATCGGATCGAAATGTAGTTTGATCGGCTTCGCCCTTCGCCGTCAAGAAAAAACTGCTGTGGTGTTTCGCGGCACACAACGCGAAGGAGAAGAGATGGCAATAAGCACTCAGTATGACCATGCAACATTAAGCGAGATCTGGGCAAAGGCTCGGATCGATGGAAACAATGATGCCAACTTGTTCCGCAAGGACGTTTACGGAACCTGGATTGCTTGGAGTCAATATGGGCAGACGACCCAATATGGCTGGGAAGTTGACCATATTGTTCCTCTAGCGCGAGGTGGTTCAGAGGCGTTGAGCAATCTGCAACCCCTCCACTGGGAGAACAATCGCAAAAAAGGCGACAACCGCTGGTAATCAACCCGGTAGGCCTTCTGCATCTTTGGTCGCATCAGGGGCGCAGGAGGCCCTCCGGCTTCTTCATTTACCGGTTCTTTGCCACTTCCTCCACCGTTACCGGATCAAGAAACGGCATGGCGGCGCGGAGTTGCTTGCCGACGATTTCTACGGGGTGTTTGGCTTCGGCTTCGCGGAAAGCTAAGAATTCCTTGCGGCCGGAGTTCTGGTCGGCCAGGAAACGCTTGGCGAAAGACCCGTCCTGGATTTCGGCGAGGATCTGTTTCATGGCCTTGCGGCTCTCGGCGTTGATGACGCGTGGGCCGGAGACGTAGTCGCCCCANNGCCAGGCCGCCGCGATAGATGAGATCGACGATGAGCTTGAGCTCGTGGAGGACTTCGAAGTAGGCGCTCTCGGGCTGATAGCCGGCCTCGACGAGGGTTTCAAAGCCGGCCTTGATGAGGGCGCTGATGCCGCCGCAGAGTACGGCCTGCTCGCCGAAGAGGTCGGTCTCGGTTTCCTCTTTAAAGGTGGTTTCGAGGACCCCGGCGCGCGTGCCGCCGATGCCCTTGAGATAACTGAGGGTAAGGGCGTGGGCATTGCCGGTCGAGTCCTGGTGGACGGCGATGAGGCAGGGGACGCCGCCGCCCTCGGTGAAGACTTCGCGGACGCGGTGGCCGGGAGCTTTGGGCGCGGCGAGACCTACGTCGATGTCGGCGGCGGGGACGATGGTTTTGAAGTGGATGTTGAAGCCGTGGGCGAAGAGAAGCAACTTGCCGGCGGTGAGGTTGGGTCCGATTTCCTCGGCGTAGAGCTTGGCCTGGGTCTGATCGGGGGTAAGGATCATGACCACGTCGGCCCATTTTGTGGCCTCGGGGACGGTGGTCACTTCAAGGCCGGCCTTCTGGGCCTTGGCGATGGATTTGGAGTTGGGCGCGAGGCCGACCTTGACCTGGACGCCGGAGTCCTTGAGGTTGAGGGCGTGGGCGTGGCCCTGGGAGCCGTAGCCGATGATGGCCACTTTCTTGGCCTGGATGAGGGATAGGTCGGCATCGTGATCGTAGTAAGTCTTGGCCATGGTTTTCTCGCTTTTCCTTTGCTTGGTTGAAGTTCTTTGCTCTATGCGGCTGAAAAACAACCGCAGGTCCTTCGACTTCGCTTCGCTCCGCTCAGGATGACAGTCTCTGTGGGATCAGGATGAGAACATCATTGGAAGCGGATAGCGCAGCATTGACTTTTCACTCCGGCTCGTTGGCGGCGGCGTCTTCCAAGGTTTCCACGGGCTCGCTGTCCGGCTCGGCGGGCTCTGGAGATTCGGAGGAACCGGCGCCCATGGCCTTGAGGACGCTCGAGGTGTGATGGCCGCGGCGCATGGTCATCTTGCCGCTGCGGCAGATTTCGAGCACCCGCTCCTCGCCTTCGTTGAGGACCTGGATTAGGCCTTCGATCTTGCTTTCGACGCCGGTCATCTCGATCATGAGCGACTCCGGGGCGAGGTCGACGATGCGGGCGCGAAAGACCTCGACCAGTTCGAAGACCTGGGAGCGGGTGCGGGGCGAGGCGGCCACCTTGATGAGCGCCAGTTCGCGGGTGACCGACGGGGCCTGGGCAATGTCGTCCACATCGACGACATTCTCCAGTTTAAACAGGCTGGCGCGGATGCGATGGCCGGCCTCAGCGGAGGCCTCGCAGACCAGGGTCAGGCGCGACAGGCCCGCTCGCTCGCTGCGGCCCACGGTGAGGGAGTTGATGTTGATGTTGAGGCGGCGGAAGAGAGACGCGACGCGCGTCAGCACTCCCGGCAGATCTTCAACGTAGGCGACGAATGTGTGGAGCATAAAAGCCTTTCCAGTGGTCAGTGATCAGTGAACAGTGGTCAGTGAACTATGCATCTTTGGCGGACTGGTCAGCCGCATCGGGAAACTGCAAACGACCTGCCGGTGCACTGCCGATACCGGCAAAGGAGAACTGACCACTGACAACTGATTACTGACCACTGCCTTACTTGTCGTCCGGCAATTCCAGCAGCGGGTCGTTGCCGGGGCGGCGGATCATTTCGTGGAGTGCAGAGCCGGCGGGAATCATGGGGTAGACGGACTCCTCCTTTTCGACCAGGAAGTTGAGCAGAAACGTGCCGGGAGCGGAGCGGGCTGCCGCAACGGCGCCGGCGACCTCGGCGCGGGCGCGGACGGCGCGGCCGGCGATGCCGTGGGCGTCGGCCAGCTTGACGAAATCGGGGCTGAGCAGCGGAGTGGACTGGTAGTTGCCCTCGTAGAAGAATTCCTGCCACTGGCGGACCATGCCGAGATAACCGTTGTTGATGATGGCGATGTTGATCTTGATGCCTTCCTGGACGATGGTGGAAAGCTCGGCAGCGGTCATCTGGAAACCACCGTCGCCGGCGACGACCCAGATCTCCCTGTCAGGGCAGGCAAATTTGGCGCCGATGGCCGCGGGCAGCGCAAAACCCATGGTGCCGAGGCCGCCGGAGGTGATCAGGGTGCGGGGCTTCTCGTGGTGGTAGTACTGCGCCTCCCACATCTGGTGCTGGCCGACATCGGTGACGACGATGGCGTTGCCGCCGGTGATGCGCCAGAGGTCGTGGATGACGTGGGCCGCATAAAGGTGGCCGTCGTCGGGAAGGTTCTTGATGTCGCGGACGGCGACCGCGCCCTTGGAAGAGTCGATGGTCTTGAGCCATGCGGAGCCGTCGCGGCCGGGGATGAGGGGGAGCAGCTTCTCGAGCACTTCACGCAGATCGCCAACGAGGGCAACATCGACCTTGATGTTCTTGTTGATCTCGGCGGGGTCAACCTCGATGTGAATCTTCTTGGCCTTGAGGGCGTAGGTGGAGGTGGAGCCGGTGACGCGATCGTCGAAGCGCATACCGCAGGCGATGAGCAGGTCGGCTTCCTGGATGGCGTGGTTGAGCCAGGCTTCGCCGTGCATGCCCATCATGCCGAGATTGAGGGGGTGGGAGGCGGGAAATCCGCCCAGGCCGAGGAGGGTGAGGCCGACGGGAATCTGGGCGCGTTCTGCAAGGGTGCGGACCTGCTCCATGGCGCCGGATTCCATGATGCCGTGGCCGGCCAGGATGACGGGGCGCTTGGCGTTGCGGATGAGCTCGGCGGCGTGGGCGAGACCGGACTCTTCCACGCAGAGCATGGGATGGGGGCGGTAAGGGCGCGGCTTGGCGGCGGCGAAGTCGAAGATGGCCGTGCCTTGCTGCGCGTCCTTGGTGATGTCGACCAGGACCGGGCCGGGACGGCCGGAGACGGCGATCTGAAAGGCGTGGCGCAGCGCGGGGGCAAGGTCCTCGGTGCGGTTGACGAGGAAGTTGTGCTTGGTGACGGGCAGGGTGATGCCGGTGATGTCGACTTCCTGAAAGGCGTCGGTGCCGAGCACCTTGCTGGAGACGTTGCCGGTGACGCAGACCATGGGAATGGAGTCCAGCATGGCGGTGGCGATGCCGGTGACCAGATTGGTTGCGCCGGGACCGCTGGTGGCGATGGCTACGCCGACCTTGCCCGAGGCGCGTGCGTAGCCGTCGGCCATGTGCGCGGCGCCTTGCTCGTGGCGGACCAGGACATGGTGAATGGGAAACTTGCGCAACGCGTCGTAAGCGGGCAGGATGGCGCCGCCGGGATAGCCGAAGACGGTGGTGACGCCCTCGCCCACCAGCGTGGCCCACAGGATTTCAGCGCCAGTGAGGCGGGTGGGGGTGGTGAGGTGGGCGTTCGAGGCTTGCGTTTGGCCGTTGGTTCCCATGTGAAACTCCTTGTTAGCTGCCAGCTTCTAGCCTCTAGCTGCTAGCTTGTTTTCGGATGTTGCGAGCTTGTTTCTGTTTCTTTGAAGAAAGTCGCTGAAAAGTTTCTTCTTGTCTGGGCGGCTGTTCTTCCGGTTATCAGTCGATAGTTACCAGCTTTTAGCCAAAAGCTAGAGGCGAGCAGCTAGACGCCGCCTTTACGTTGTAGCTCCCTCGGAGGCGGAGGTTACGCGATCGACATATTTGCGGAAGACGCCTTTGGGCCAGCGGAGCGGGGGCGGCTTGAAGCCTTTGAGGCGGGCCGCGATTTCTTCGTCGCCGATCTCGAGGGTCAGCTTGCGATTGGGAATGTCGAAGTGGATGATGTCGCCTTCGCGGACGGCGGCGATGGGTCCGCCGACGAAGGCTTCAGGGGCGACGTGGCCGGCGGTGAATCCGCGGGTTGCGCCGGAGAAGCGGCCGTCGGTGAGCAGGGCTACGTGCGCGCTGAGTTCGGCGTTGGAGGAGATGGCGGCGGTGACTTGCAGCATTTCTCTCATGCCGGGACCGCCCTTGGGACCTTCGTAGCGGATGACGAGGACGTCGCCGGGGTTGATTTGGGCGGATTGGACGGCGGCGAAGCAATCTTCTTCGTTGTCAAAGACGCGCGCCGGGCCGCGATGCTCGACGCGGTTGGCGGCGGCGACTTTCATCACGCTGCCTTCGGGGGCGAGGTTGCCTTTGAGGATGACAAGGCCGCCGGTGGGTTTGATGGGATTTTCAAAGGTGTGGATGACGACCTGGCCGGGAGTTTCCTGGGCGAGGGCAGCTTCTTCAGCGAGGGTGCGGCCGCTGATGGTGAGGGTGGAACCGTCGGCGTGGCCGGCTTCAATGAGGCGCCTGGCGAGAAGACGCGAACCGCCGGCGGCCTGGTAGTCGGAAGCTACGAATCTGCCGGCTGGAGTTAGATCGCAGATGAAAGGCGTGCGCTTGGAGATGGCGTCAAAGTCGTCGATGGAGAGCGGAATGCCGATTTCGCGGGCGATGGCGATGAGGTGAAGAACGGCGTTGGTGGAACCGCCGCTGGCGGCCACGCTGGCGATGGTGTTCTCGATGGATTTGCGGGTGATGATCTGCGAAGGGCGGCGGTTGGCGCGGACGGCGTCCATGAGAATGCGGCCGGCTTCGCGCGTGGCTTCGTGCTTGTCTTTGGAAGTGGCGGGGACGCCGGAGAGATAGATGGGCGCGATGCCCAGAATTTCAGCCGACATGGCCATGGTGTTGGCGGTGAACTGGCCGCCGCATGCGCCCGCGCCGGGACAGGCGTTGGCTTCAAGGGCTTCAAGGCCGGCGTCGTCGATGCGGCCGGCGGCGTGGGAGCCGATGCCTTCAAAGACGTTCTGGATGGTAATGTCGACGCCGTTGAGTTTTCCGGGAGCAATGGAGCCGCCGTAGAGCATGAGGCCGGGAATGTCCAGCCGGCAGAGAGCCATGATGATGCCGGGCATGTTCTTGTCGCAGCCGCCGATGCCTGCGAGGCCGTCAAAGAGGTTGCCACGGGCGACTAACTCGATGGAGTCGGCTATAACTTCGCGCGAGACCAGCGAGGCCTTCATGCCCTGCGTGCCCATGGTGATGCCGTCGGAGATGGTGATGGTGTTAAATTCCATGGGCGTGCCGCCGGCCTCGCGAATCCCCTCCTTGAGTGCTTCGGCGATTTCGCGCAGATGGACGTTGCAGGTGCCGATCTCGGTCCAGGTGTTGGCGATGCCGATAATGGGCTTGTGCAGATCTTCTTTGCTGTAACCGACGCCGCGGAGATAAGAGCGCGCAGCGGCCCGGCTGGGGCCTTCGGTCATGGGGATGCTTTGGCGCTTGCCTTCGATGGTCATTTGCTCTCTTCGTTCGCCAGTGGTCAGTTGTCAGTGATCAGTGGTCAGTTTGTTCGCGGAGCAGTGAAATGGGCTCCGTGCATTGATTGTTGTGGTTTCCCACCCTAGCCGCAAAAATCCGCCGCGGCGGACGGCGAGGGTGGGGCACCCAAGTTCATTTGGCTTTGAGCCAGCCGGCCTGGTCGTGCTTGGCTTCGAATGTGTCGAGCGCGGCTTCGTGGCGCAGGGTGAGGCCGATGTCGTCGAGGCCTTCGAGAAGACAGAACTTGCGGAAGGGGTCAACCTCGAAGGTGGCGTGGAAGCCGTGGCTGTCAGTGACGGTCTGGGCTTCAAGTGAGACGGTGAGTTGATAGTTGGGAAGGGTTTTGGCGTTGTGGAGCAGTTGGGCGACTTGTTCTTCACTGAGGCGGACGAGGACGATGCCGTTCTTGCCGGCGTTGGAGAAAAAGATGTCGGCGAAGGTGGGGGCGATGACGGCGCGGAAGCCGAAATCCGAGAGCGCCCAGGCGGCGTGCTCGCGGCTGGAGCCGCAGGCGAAGTTCTTGCCGGCGATGAGTATTTGAGCACCCTTGTAGCGCGGGTCGTTCAACTCGAATTCCGGGTTGGGATCACCGGATGCGGTGCGACGCCAGTCGAAGAAAAGAAACTCGCCGTAGCCGGTGCGCTCGATGCGCTTCAAAAACTGCTTGGGAATGATCTGGTCGGTGTCGACGTTGGCGCGGTCGAGAGGCGCGGCCAGTGCGGTGAGGGTGCGAAAGGGTTGCATCAGGCTTTTGCCTCCTGGACGGTGAGTGGGGCTGCGGGCTGGGCTGCGGGCTCGCGAACGGGCCAGTTGCGGATGTCGACGAAGTGGCCGGCGATGGCGGCCGCGGCGGCCATTTCGGGGCTAACGAGGTGGGTGCGGCCGCCGCGGCCCTGGCGGCCTTCGAAGTTGCGGTTGCTGGTGGAGGCGCAACGCTCGCCGGGGGAAAGAATGTCGGGATTCATGCCCAGGCACATGGAACAGCCGGGCTCGCGCCAGTCGAAGCCGGCTTCCAAGAAGACGCGGTCGAGGCCTTCGGATTCGGCTTGCGCTTTGACGGCCTGCGAGCCGGGAACGACCATGGCGCTGACGTGCGTGGAGACTTTGTAACCGGAGGCGATGCGGGCGGCGGCGCGGAGATCTTCAATGCGCGAGTTGGTGCAGGAGCCAATGAACACGCGGTCGATGGAGACGTCTTCAAGCGGCGTGCCGGGCTTGAGACCCATGTATTCAAGGGCGCGCTCCAGGCCCTTGCGCTCCTGCTCGTTGGGCGCGGCGGCGGGGTCGGGGACGGCGGAGGTGATGGGCGCGACCATGCCGGGGCTGGTGCCCCAACTGACGTAGGGAACGAGCGCGGCGGCGTCGATGATGAGTTCGCGATCGAAGGTTGCGCCGGGGTCGGTGGGGAGTTTGCTCCACTCGGTTACTGCCTCATCCCAAGCAGCACCTTTGGGGCTGAAGCGGCGGCCCTTGAGATAGGCGAAGGTGGTTGCATCGGGAGCGATCATGCCGGCGCGTGCGCCGGCCTCGATGCTCATGTTGCAGATGGTCATGCGGCCTTCCATCGATAGCGCGCGGATGGCGGAGCCCGAGTATTCGACGACGCAGCCGGTCGCGCCGTCCGTTCCAATTTGCCCGATGATGGCGAGGATGATGTCCTTCGCGGTGACGCCGCGCGGCAGCTCGCCCTCGACGGCGATGCGGAAGGTCTTGGGCTTCGATTGCGGGAGGGTCTGCGTGGCGAGGACGTGCTCAACTTCGCTGGTGCCGATGCCGAAAGCGAGCGCGCCGAACGCGCCGTGGGTCGACGTGTGCGAGTCGCCACAGACGATGGTCATGCCGGGCTTGGTGATGCCAAGCTCGGGGCCGATGACGTGAACGATGCCTTGTTCGCGGCTGTCGATGTCGTAGAGCTCGACTCCGAATTCGGCGCAGTTGGTGCGCAGCGCGGCAATCTGCGTGGCGGCGATCTGGTCGAGGATGTTGAGGCGGCCTGCGATGGTGGTGGGGACGTTGTGGTCCACGGTGGCGATGCATCGATCGGGACGGCGGACTTTGCGGCCGGCCAGGCGAAGGCCTTCAAAGGCTTGCGGCGAGGTGACCTCGTGAAGCAGTTGCAGGTCGATGTAGAGCAGGGTTGGCTCGCCCGCGGGCTCGACGACTACGTGCTGCTGCCAGACTTTTTCGAATAGTGTTTTTGGTGCGGTGGTCATGCTGCTCCCTGTGTTTGAATATTGGGGTTCGTGCTATCCCACCCTAGCGACAAAAACAAAGACGTCGTGCCCAGAGGGCTCCCAGGTGGGGCACCCAGGTTTAAGCGTTGACTAGCATGGTCTTCACGGTTTCGCGGACTTTTTTGCCCATTTCTGTGGTGGTAAATACGGTGAAATCTTGCGGATTTGTGCGCGCGAGGTCGGGGGTGCGGAAGCCTTGCTCGAGGACCTTGCGGACTCCGGTTTCAATGACGACGGCTTCGGCTTCGAGGCCGGCGGAGTGGCGCAGAATCAGTGCGCCGGTAAGGATGGCGCCGAGGGGGTTGGCCAAGCCCTTGCCGGCAATGTCGGGCGCGGAGCCGTGAACGGGTTCGTAGAGATTAACCTTGCCGCCGATGGTGGCCGAGGGCAACATGCCGAGCGAGCCGGTGATGACGGCGGATTCGTCGCTGAGGATGTCGCCGAAGAGGTTCTCGGTGAGCACCACATCGTAGTTGCGGGGCTGGTTCATCAGGTGCATGGACATGGCGTCGACGTACTGATGCTCAAGGGTGACGGAGGGGAATTCCTGGGCGACTTCGGTTACGGTGGCGCGCCAGAGCTGCGAGACTTCAAGGACGTTGGCCTTGTCGACGCTGGTGACTTTGTTGCGGCGTTTGGTGGCGAGCGAGAAGGCCACGCGGGCTACGCGGGCTACTTCATCGCGCGTGTAGCGCATGGTGTTCCAGGCTTCGCCGGTCGAGCGGTTCCACTCGCGGGGCTGGCCGAAGTAGAGACCGCCAAGGAGTTCGCGGACGAAGAGAATGTCCGCGCCGTCGATGATCTCGGGGCGCAGGGGGCTGTTGACGGCGAGCTCCTTGAAGGCGAAGGCGGGGCGCAGGTTGGCGAAGCCGCCGAGCGCGGCGCGGAGTTGCAGAAGGCCGGCTTCGGGGCGCTTCTCGGGAGCGAGGGAATTGAATTCGTTGCCGCCTACTGCGCCGAGCAGAACAGCGTCGGAGGCGAGCGCGGCGGCGAGGGTGCCGGCGGGGAGCGGGGAACCGTCGTGGACGATGGCGACGCCGCCTATGCGGCGCTCGGGGAAAATGAACTCGTGGCCGCCGAGGGATGCAACCTCGCGCAGCACCGCGACTGCTTCGTTGGTGACTTCGGGGCCGATGCCGTCGCCGGCGGTGACTAGAATGTTCAGCTTCATGCTTGCTTTTTCCTTGGGGCGATAAGTTTCTCAAGCAATATGGCAACAAGCAGCAAAACGATCCATACCAAAACAAGGTCCACGGCAAACGCAACCTGAGAATACAAGGATAAATGGTTTGTCTGCACGGCGTTGGGAAGGAACACGCGCGCCGCAAAAAGCCCCGGACCGAAAATCGGAGCAGGAAGCCATCCAAGTTTGGTTCCTTCTGCTTCAAGCGCGAACAGGATGAGCAAAGGGGATGCGATTCCAGTACATGCGAGGATCAGCAAACGGCGTATCTTCATGGTTTCCATTTCTGACGTTCAATTGCGCGGGTACGGTTCAAGTTAGCCGCTGGGCTCATTCGAGTTCAGCCGCCGTTCAATCGAGTTCGGAGACCGGTTCGCGGCGGTTCTCGCGAATTTTTTCGGGCACAATGCCGATCAGGTCCTGGTCGTAGATGTTCTTCTTGCGGTCGGCGAGGGCGACGAAGCGGTAGTAGACATGTTGCAGTTCCTCGCGGGAGAGGGCGAAGCCGAGTTGCTCCAGGCGATGGCGGAGGGCGGCGCGGCCGGAGTGCTTGCCGAGGACGAGATGGGTCTTGGCAACGCCGACCAGTGTGGGAGTCATGATCTCGTAGCAGAGGGGGTTGGCCAACATGCCGTGCTGATGAATGCCGGACTCGTGGGCAAAGGCGTTGTCGCCGACGACAGCCTTATTGGGCGAGGGGCGGAAGGTGATGATCTGGCCGAGGACCTGGCTGGTGGGGTAGAGGTTTTCGAGCTTGATGGAGGTGGATATGCCGAAGTGATCGCCGCGGACGTAGAGGGCGGCGGCGATCTCTTCGAG
>PLGM01000128.1:17223-17369 GCA_003139795.1 Acidobacteriaceae bacterium
GCGCCGGCCTCGACGGCCACGCGGACCATCTGGACGAGGAAATCGCGATCGGAACGGGTGGCGTCTTCGGGGGAGAATTCGACATCGTCGCACAGGGAGCGGGCGAGGCGCACCGAATCGGCGGTTTGGTCCAGGGCCTCGGCGCG
>PLGM01000211.1 GCA_003139795.1 Acidobacteriaceae bacterium
ATGCTATGGTGCGTTTGCCCTGACGCCGCAATGAATGGAAACGCAACTGTCCCGCGAAGCAGAGCTCTGAATCTCGCCTGATCCAGAGCGGGAAGCCGGGATTGATCCTCGGCTCTATCAAGTTCCCGGCCAATCGGGACGGCCTCGGACAAAACGGCGGCTTTCTCCGTCTTACCCAAATCATTCAGAGTGGCCGCTTCAATCTTGCTGGCTACCCGCTTCTCTCTGCTGCGCTGGTAAAGTCCCGTGATAACGGAGACAGTAACTCCGGAGACACAGAAGATAACCATGCCAACCATGTCGGAGGTTGAGTGGATCGCAAAACTCCCAACAGGCTCAAGCAGAAAATAGTCTGCCAGCAACGCGGAGAGCGTCGTGGCCAGAATGCCCTCCGAGATGCCGCCCAGCAGCGCGGCTAGAAAGACAACCGGATAAAAGGTGACGTAGGTCGGTAATGTGATGGAGTGTTCCGCCAGCGCCACGCGCAGCAGAAGAGCAAGCATCACTGCAACCACGACATAGATATGCCGTGCAGCGTGGCCACGAAGGATGCGAACGATGGTTTCCAATTGCTGAACCGCCTCAGTCGATGATCACGTGGATCAGAAACCCCATCCCCAGAACGATCTTTCCCTGGCCCGTTCTGCCCCACCTCATGGTGCTGAGTCCAGCAGGCAATCCGCCGCTTGGAAATTCGCCGAGCCTATCAATCCCAGTAAGGGTCTTCGGCGGGGCGTTCCTGACCGGTTCGATCATCGCGCTCCCTTTCCTTTCGGGACAGCGACACGACGAATCCTGGGGATCCCCGGAAACATTTCGTTTGGAAAGTTGTCATCATCATAGTCCGAAAAGTGTGCAAAATTGATCACAATCCGCGGCGAACCAAGCACACTTGTGATGTGCATCACATTACGAACCATTCTCGCGGGCGGAAACGAAAACACCGAGCCCATGTTGCCACAGCGCCCGGCCAAACTGGCGATTTGTCCTGGACTCTGCACTGGCCGGAACGAGACCACTGGCTTGCTTACAACGTGGAAGTGCAGGCTGGAGCCAGTAGCCTCTACGAATAACATTTTCTTTCAAAAATCGTGATGATCGTCGCCCGGCGCTGCAATAGCCGGCGACCCATCCTCGGCTAGCGATCCACGATTCGAATGCGAGTTGCCCGTCTCGGTTTGGGCGCGGTACTTGGCCACGGCCTGCCAATTGTCCTTGTGAGGATGGTCTGCGATCCATGGCGGCAGCGGCATACGAAGATAACCGGCCAACGCTTCGGCGTAGCCCTCATAAAGCGCACGTATATCGCGAAGCTTCTCGTACGAGCGATCGTCGCGGCAGACGCTCATCCCGCTCTTGCAGAGCAGATCGTAAAGCTGTTCATAACGCTCAAGCGAGAGCCGGTCTGGAGCATCTTTTACTGGGGGCAGCGAGAAAATCTGCGCCAGGTCGACCATCGCGTGGCGCGCCATGGCAAAGGTCAACTGAGCCTGACGCGCCTCGTATCCCTTGACATCGGCAATCAAGAGCGCTGAAGTGTCCAGCACGGCCGTCAAGGCGCTGATCCAGCTCTGGTTGTTATGCTGCGAGCGGAAGTAACAGAGCAGGGGATAAGAGATATGGCTTTCGAGCAATTCTGCCGACCAGCGCTCCCATTCGCCCAGCAGTAGCGAGAGAGCCCTCTCACCGCCTTCATAAGAATGGCGGAGCATCAGTTCGGCAGCGGTCGGCGGAGATCCAGCTCGCGCGTCAAGCAGCGAAATGCTCACCTCGCGACGCGAAAACGCACTGTAGAGAACGGGAAAGTATCCCATCACGACAGCTAGAAAACCCAGCCCGATTCCAGCTTCAACGATAACGAGCTGGCGCGCCCAGGCACTGCGCGGCGTCACGTCCCCCAGCCCCAGCGTAAAGATGGTGGTTCCGCTTACGTAGAGGTCGGATCGAAAGCTCGACCCTTGCGTAGCGTCGTTGAACGGGCTGCCCATGGAGTAAAAAATGAGTGCAAAGCCCAAGACCATCGAGCCCGCCCACACCGCGAGAAGAAAAATGAGAGACATAGGCCCGTAGTAACTGTAGACGGACTCGCGTCTGCGCGGATTGCGAAGCCGTTTGCCAAAGAACACCCAGGGTGTCCAGGTAATCACATAGAATATGCGAGTGAGCCGAAAACGGCCGGTCGCGCGGCGTGGCAGAATGATCGTCTGGAAGGCATCGAGCAGTACGGCAAACAGGCAAACAGCGCCGGCAACAAAAGTAAAAGCCCGCATCGGTCCTCCTCCTCATGGAGCAAACGACAGCCTTCTTGCGCTGTGTCCAATCACTGTATCCTAGCCGAAATGGCAATGCAAAAAGTTGCCGATTGTCCACCGTTCCCAACCTGTTGTTACGCTTCCATCGCAAGTCCGGCAATTGCCGCAGCCGAATGGGCCGGCCAGGGATCGAACCAGACAATATGTCTGAAACCTATCAGGCCTGAAGTTCATCCAAGGATTTATCAACGTCTGGGGAGGAAAAAGATGGTCTCCCCTCTTGCGCCTTTGTAACCCCGCGTAAGGGAAAATAAATGGCAAGACCCGTACTGCTGACGGTTGATGATGACCCTGAAGTATTGCGCGCTGTCGAGCGTGACCTGCGACGCCGCTATGCTGAGCGCTACCGTGTATTGCGCGCGGACTCCGGCGCAACGGCACTGGAGGCACTTCGCGGACTCAAGCGGCGTGGTGATTCAGTGGCGTTGCTTCTGGTGGATCAGCGGATGCCTCAGATGACTGGCGTGGAATTCCTTGGTCAGGCGATGGAGATTTTCCCCGACGCCAAACGTGTGTTGCTAACCGCCTACGCCGACACCGATGCGGCGATTCGCGCCATCAACGACGCCCAGATCCACCACTACCTGCTGAAGCCATGGGACCCTCCGGAGGAACACCTCTACCCTGTGCTCGATGACCTTCTGGATGATTGGACGGGGTCGCATAGGCCTCCCATGGAGGGGGTTCGCGTTCTCGGGACGCGCTGGTCTCCCCAATCTTATGCGATTCGAGATTTTTTGACGCGCAACCAGACGCCTTACCAATGGATCGATGTGGAGACGGCGGGACAGGTTGCCGAGGTGCGCCGCCTGGTGGAAGCGGCTGGAGCCGAAGTCGCCAGCCTGCCGAAGGTGCTGTTTCCCGATGGCACATCGTTGGCAAACCCGAGCGTGGGTGAATTGGCCGAGAGACTTGGGCTTCGCATTCGACCGGAAGTAGCGTTTTACGATTTGGTGATCGCCGGCGGCGGACCTGCGGGCCTGGCGGCGGCCGTTTATGGCGCGTCCGAGGGCCTCAGTACGGTGCTGATCGAGATGGAAGCGCCGGGCGGTCAGGCGGGGATGAGTTCCCGCATCGAGAACTATCTCGGCTTTCCCTCCGGATTGAGCGGTGGCGACCTGGCACGGCGCGCCGTGGCCCAGGCACGGCGCTTCGGAGTGGAGATTTTGAGTCCTCAGCAGGTGACCGGTCTCAGTGTGGAAGGCTCCTCGAAGATCGTCAAACTGGCGACGGGATCCGATATTGGCTGCAAAGCGCTGCTGATCGCGACGGGCGTTGCCTACCGCAAGCTGGACGTACCTGGGGTAGAGCGGCTGCAAGGGTGCGGCGTCTATTATGGCTCGGCCATGACCGAGGCGAAGGAGTGTCAAGGTGAGGACGTCTATATTGTCGGGGGCGCGAACTCGGCCGGACAGGCCGCAATGTACTTCTCTAAATTTGCGCGGCAAGTGGTTATGCTGGTGCGAGGCCCATCCCTCTCCGCAACCATGTCGCAGTACCTGATCGACCAGATCAAGAAGACGCCGAACATCAAGGTGCAAACCCAATGCCAGGTAACTGAAGTTCATGGGGATACACACCTCGAAGCCGTTTCCATCCATTGTGCGGAGACCGGCGACACTTCAACTGTACCCACAAACCTGCTGTCGATTTTCATTGGCGCGGAGCCCAACACAGATTGGCTCTCCGGTGTGGTGGAGCGGGACGAGCGGGGGTTCATTCTTACGGGAGCCGACCTGATGCGCGATGGAAAAAGACCGAAGGGGTGGCTGTTGGAGCGCAATCCATATTGGGTGGAGTCCAGCGTACCCGGCGTCTTTGCCGCGGGGGACGTCCGCCACGGTTCAGTGAAAAGGGTCGCGTCGGGCGTGGGCGAAGGCTCGATTGCCGTGCAGTTTACTCATCAATATCTCAGTGAGGTGTAACTTGGCGCAGAACCTGACGAGTGCAATGGGCAGAATATCAATCGACGACCTGCGCAAGATCGAGATCTTCGTGGACTTACCCAGCGAGCAACTCAACTGGCTGGCTGAGCATTTTCAGGAGATGCACTTTCAGCCGGGAGAGATCATGGGCCGCGAAGGTGAACCTATTGACAATCTCACTGTAATTCTCGAGGGAGAAATTCGAATACAACGGGGAAGCGGCGCCGATGAGATGATCATCAGGGGGGTTGCGGGTCAGGTGACCGGCCTGCTCCCGTACTCGCGGCTGACGCATTACGCCGGCACTGCTCGCGCCGTGCTTTACACCCGTGTCGCTTATCTCCACAGGAGCCTCTTCCCTGAGATGCTCCAGCGCATGCCCTTGCTTGGGCAGCGGCTGGTTTCCATCATGGCCGACCGCATCCGCGAGACCACTCGGATCGAAACGCAGCGCGACAAACTGGTGGCGCTTGGCAAGCTCTCCGCGGGGTTGGCGCATGAACTGAACAACCCCGCCGCCGCCGCTCAACGAGCAACCGCAAGCCTCCGCGAGACGCTTGAGACCGTGCGGGACGCGAGTATCCGGCTGGCGCGCCACGCCATTCCCACCGAACAGCGGGAGATGATCACCCGCTTCGAACGGGAGGCCGGGCACGCCCTTGACGCTTCCGCCGATCCGTTGGCCCAGAGCGATCGCGAAGAACGCATCACCACCTGGCTTGAAGCGCATCATGTGCCGGATACTTGGAAGATCGCGCCGGCCATCGCCGACGCTGGAGTGGAAATTCCCAAGCTGGAAAGCCTCGCGGGCCACGTTGGTGACGAGGTATTGTCCGACGCCATCGTCCGCATCGCATCCCTGCTCACTATCGCCAAGCTGATCGACGAGATTGAAATCAGCACCAGACGGATCACGTATCTGGTCCAGGCGGTCAAGGAGTACTCGTATATGGATCAGGCTGCGATGAAGGAAGTCGACCTTCATCAGGGCCTTGAGAATACACTTACAATTCTGGGCTACAAACTCAAAGGCGGAATCAAGCTGGTTCGCGAATATGACGAGACCCTGCCGCGAATCTGCGCCTTCGGCGGAGAACTCAATCAGATTTGGACAAACCTGATGGCCAATGCGATCGAGGCCATGCACGGGAAGGGTGAATTGCGGGTGCGGACCGCACGCGAACTCGACCGCGTGCTCGTGGAGATTGGCGACAACGGGCCCGGAATCCAGCCCGATGTTTTACCCCACATCTTTGAGCCATTTTTCACCACCAAAGGAGTTGGCGAGGGAACGGGCCTGGGACTGGATACGGCTTGCCGCATCATCCGGAGTCATCATGGCGAGATACGCGTTTCTTCGCGCAGCGGCGATACGCGATTCCAGGTTTTCTTACCTTTGACTCAGCCGAAAAGCACAGCCATTGGCGCAAGAGAGGAGGGAGACGATGCAGAAAACTTGTTCACACCTGGACCAGATACAAAACCCATCCCCTAACACCGATGGGTGCGAGGAGTGTCTGCAAATGGGCGATTCGTGGGTCCATCTGCGCCTCTGCGAAATTTGCGGCCACGTCGGCTGCTGCGATTCCTCGAAGAACAAGCACGCCACCAAACATTTCCGAAAGACGAAACACCCCATCATGCGATCGCTTGAACCGGGCGAAGATTGGGGATGGTGTTACATCGACGAGGTCATGATTGAGCCGTTTTCGTAAGCGTCCGCTTTGAGCCGAAAGGAAGAATCCACCGAATGAATGCCTCGGCAACCCAACTGGACAAACGGGAGCAGCTCCTGGTGCGCCTGGCTGAATCGCGTTCGGTGACCGATGACGTGTTTCGGATGGTGCGAGCCGACGCCTTGTATGATCGGCCCATTCCTGAAAGGCATCGAATTGTCTTTTACATCGGTCACCTCGAAGCATTCGACTGGAATCTGATCGCAGGTCAGGCGCTGGGTCTGGGAGCTGCTGACAAGGAATTCGATCGCCTCTTTGCCTTCGGCATCGATCCAGTGGATGGCGGCCTCCCGGAAGACAAGCCGTCCGATTGGCCTCGGCTTTCTGAGATCAGCGCTTATAACTTGCGCGTCCGGGAAAAGATCGATAATATCCTCAAAAACCATTCGCGATCCTCGGAGAGTTATTGGCAATATCCCGAAGAAGTGATTCTCAACGTGACGATCGAACATCGGTTGATGCACGCGGAGACCCTGGCCTACATGCTGCATCAACTTAGTCCAGAGCGGAAGATTCTGCCGCGCAGTTATCAACCCGTGGACACTCGGTCAAGGCTGCCAATCGTTTCCCGGATGATCGATATCCCCGCGGGACTTGCCACGCTTGGAATTCGGCGCGAAGGAGAATCGTTCGGCTGGGACAACGAGTTTGAAGAGCACTCCGTCGAAGTGCCGGCCTTCGCGATTAGCTCCCACAAGGTTACGAACGGGGAGTTTCTCCAGTTTGTGCGCGAGTGCGGATACGACGATCGGCGGCTTTGGAGCGTAGCCGACTGGGACTGGATCAAGAATCAGAACATCGCCCATCCGCTTTTGTGGTTCAAGCGCCAGGACCGGTGGTTCTATCGGGCCATGTTTGAAGAAGTGCAGTTGCCGCTCGACTGGCCGGTATACGTCAGCCAGGCGGAAGCCGTGGCCTATGCGCGTTTTGTGGGCATGGCCTTGCCCACTGAGGCCCAGTTCCATCGCGCGGCTTACGGAACGCCGGAAGGCCCTGAAGAGACGGAGCGGGCGTATCCGTGGGGCGATGCGCCTCCCGATGCAGGTCGCGGCAACTTCGACCTCCAGCGTTGGGATCCGGTCGCGGTGGGAAGCTATCCAAGCGGCCGGAGCGCTTTCGGATTGGAGGATACTCTCGGCAACGGCTGGGAATGGACCTCTTCTCATTTTGCGCCCCACCCAGGCTTTGAGCCGTTTCCCTTTTACCGCGGCTACTCGGAAAACTTCTTCGATGAGAGTCATTTCGTAGTGAAGAGCGCCTCGCCACGAACTGCGGCCTGCATGTTGCGGCGCTCGTTCCGCAACTGGTTCCAGCCGCATTATCCCTTTGTTTACGCCTCTTTCCGTTGTGTAAATAACCGAATGGAGCCGGTATGCTGATCCTCGGGGGTGCAACCCAGGCTGTAAATTCCTTCGCCGGCGACGTGCGGGACGGGTTGGGAAAGGCCGGGCAAAAGGAGTTACCGTCGAAGTATCTTTACGACGACATCGGCTCTGCCTTGTTTGAAGCGATCACCAGGCTTCCCGAGTATGGGCTGACGCGGGCGGAGGAGCGGATTCTACTAGAGCACTCGGAGGCCATAGCAGAGCACCTTACGGCGCATGGCATGGCCGTTGAACTCGGCAGCGGCAGCGGCCGAAAGACGCGCCAGATACTCGAGGCTCTTGCCCGCCATAAGTCCATGACCTACTGCCCCATCGAAATATCATCGGTGGCTCTGGCGAGCTGCGAGCGCGAACTCGATGATTTGGCCCACGTCAGCATCCTTGGCTTTGAAACCGAGTACCTGGACGGCTTGAGCAAGGCGGTGGCGCTCCGCAAGCCCGGTGACGCAGTAGTAGTGCTATTCCTGGGTAGCTCGATCGGCAACTTCGATCGCGGACCCGCCGAAGAGTTCCTGCGCAAGATTCGCCAGACGATTGAGCCTGGCGATACATTGTTGCTCGGCACGGATCTTGAAAAACCATTGGCCCAACTTATCCCCGCCTACGATGACTCTCTCGGTGTGACCGAAGCCTTCAATCGCAACCTGCTGGCCCGCATCAACCGTGAACTCAGAGGTGATTTCGACTTATCCCGATTTGAGCATGTCGCCCTCTACAACGCCCGGGAGCGTCGAATCGAGATGCATCTCCGCTCTGTTGAAACCCAAACTGTCACCATCGAAGAGGCATGTTTCACGCTCGGGAGCGATGAGACCATCTGGACGGAGAGTTGTCATAAGTATGGGAGGAACGAACCAGAGGAAATGGCGGAGCGCGCCGGCTTCAAGTGTGTTGCGCAATGGGTGGACGTTGAATGGCCGTTCGCCGAGAACCTGTTCGTCGCGGTATAACGCCGATGTTTCATTCCGATTGCTTTGATAAGTATGTTCCCTTGCTTCTCTTAATGCTCTCCAATAGCTCTGGGGACCGGCGGCAGTGGTAAGGGCAACTGGCGTGCCCTTCGGCTCTACACCTGGGCAAAGCCGCAGCGCAAGCCAACACCAACAGCTACACGATCCAGTCGTCCGACCAAAAGGCCTTCACGCCGGTTTCGTCGATCACGCTGAACAATGTGCCGGAAAGCCCTGTAGCGCTTGCTCGCTGGCGGCCGGAGCGAAAGCAAGCCCTGCGAATTATTGGCGCCATGTTGGGCGTGCTGGCCGCGCTGCTGATTTTCGGCGCGATGCGTCTGGCCATGCCGCAGGACGGGCCCCAGGTGACGGTGGGGCTGGTCGCCTCGGATTCCAATGGCGGCGCGCCAGTGAATGGTCCCGGAGCCCCGACGCAACGTCTCTTTGAAGAATACGCTCAGCATGCCGGGCAGCTGATTGCGCGGGGAGCACAAGTGGTGGTCATGCCCGAGGACATGGGGGTGGTCCTCGACTCCGACGTCGCGAAGACTGACGTCATTTTTCAACCCATCGCGGATCGGACGGGCGCGATGCTGATTGTCGGAATGGCCCACGCCGGCGCGGCAGGGAGACACAACGAAGCGCGCATCTACGCGCCCGGAGCCGCCGTACGCAGTTATGACAAAGAACATCTGCTGCCGCCTGTCGAAACCAGTCGTTTCACTTCCGGGACGTCGAGGACGCTGTTCGCAGCTCCAGGTAATTTCGCCGGGCAAACTTGGGCGGTAGCCATTTGCAAAGATCTGGACTTCACCAACCCGGCGCGAGCTTATGGGTTGGCAGGCGTCGGCCTGATGCTGACGCCTGCGTGGGACTTTCGCGTGGATGGCATCTGGCACGGACACATCGCCGTGATGCGTGCGGTGGAAGACGGATTCAGCCTGGCCAGGGCCTCACGGAACGGCTTGTTGACGCTTGCCAATAATCGTGGGCGAATCGTTGCAGAAATTGCAAGCGATACCGCGCCATTCGCGATGCTGCTCGCGACTGTGCCGGCCGGACGCGGCTATACCTTGTTCCTCTTGCTCGGGGACTGGTTTGGGTGGTGCGCAATCGCGCTGCTGGCACTGGTGCTGGTAGAACTGCTGCGAAGCCGCCGGGCTGCCGCGGCATAATCCCCGTTGGCGCTCATCAGCTCTCCCTTCAACTGCGCTCCACATGCAAATGAGCGCCGTGCGTCGGCATTTCCTCTTGGGAGGTTATCGCCAGAACGCTCATTGAGATCGGTTCAGTATCCGGAAGTCAGCCAGCGTCGGGAATTCCAGCAGCTCCCGCCGGCACCTGATTTCCGGCCGGAGCGGCGTTTTCGGGGACAAATCCTGCGTGCCGGACTGGAAACGGTCGATTTTGGGGAGTCGGGAGGAGGGCATTCCAACCGACGCCGGTCCGTCGGTCTCACGGTCCATAGCAGGATATTACTTAGGTAGTCTGACGGCTTGGCGACTAACCGTCCGGAACACTGCAAACGCTGTTCAAAGGGCTGTCATTCGCCAGCCAAACAGGGCGGCGGATTCGACCTTACCGAAATGCACGTTTGCAGGAACGACGAGTGTTACAATCGCGGCCACGAGAGAGAAAGGGGTGGCGAGTGGTAATGCTTCTTTTCATTTTCTTTTGCATAGGCATCTATACGTTTTCCCGGGGGCTTAAAATCTACCGCGAAATCGCAATCCTCAAGAGCACTCCCGTCCTCCCCATCCGCAACCTTCCGCTGGGCTTTGCGCGAATCCGTGGAAAAGCCTCGGGCGACCGGCTCGTGAGCGGGCCGGTCTCGAAAACGGCGTGTCATTTCTACTGGGTACTTATAGAGACCTTTAGTAAGAGACTGGACAGTGCCAAGTTCTCG
>PLGM01000065.1 GCA_003139795.1 Acidobacteriaceae bacterium
CTGCTGGCCAAGCGGCGGGGCACGGCTGTTGCTGCCGCCGGTGAAGACGACGATCTGGACGTATAGACAAGCTCAATCCCCATTGCGTCAAGGAGGTTGGAGGTTATGGCAACTACGGCTGAATCGGCCAGGGCGGCCATCGAGTTTGGAGGAGTCACGCCCGTCCTGCGCGTGCGCGACCTTGCGGTGAGCATTGACTACTACACACGCGTGCTGGGGTTCAAGATCAACTGGGGCTACCCGGAGTCGGGCGAGGCGTTTTTTGCCTCAGTCTCGCGCGGCAAGTGTTGCCTGTTTCTGAGCGTGGGCGATCAGGGGCATCCGGGAAGTTGGGTGTGGCTCGACGGCAAGGATGTGGACGCGGTCTACGAGGAGTTCAAGGCCGCCGGTGCGAAGATTCGCCCCCCCCCCCCCNNACTGCCCCCCCCCACCAACTACTCGTGGGCTCTGGAGATGCAGGTCGAGGACCCGGATGGCAACGTCTTGCGCATTGGGTCAGACCCCAGGCCGGGCGAGCCGTATGGCGACTGGCTGGACATGTACGGCGACCGCTGGGGCCGCACGGCCGATGGCCAACCGGTGCGGGTCGAGGTCAAATAGGTCTGGACCTCGGGTGTTACATCCTTGTCGCGTCTTTGTTTGTGCGACAAGGGTGGGAGACCGCGAAAACCGGCTCGTACGGAATAGCATGAACGATCCCGACCTCATCGACGAAATGCTTCGCACCGCGCAGACCATTGCCGTCGTGGGCATGAGCGACAAGAGCTGGCGNNCTGGCGCGCCAGCCATAACATCGGGCGCTACCTTGCGCAGAACGGCTACCGCGTGATTCCCGTGAATCCCGCGCTTGGCGAAGTGCTGGGGCTGAAGTGTTATCCAGATCTGGATGCGGCAGAGGCGGCTGCGCGTGAGCAGACTGGCGCCGGGATCGACTTAGTCGATGTTTTTCGGGCTTCGGAGTACGTTCCGGCGATTGTGGACGACGTGATCCGGTTGGGCATTCCGTATTTGTGGTTGCAGGATGAGGTGATGCACGAAGAGGCTGTGGCTCGGGCGCGCGCGGCAGGAGTGAAGTGCGTGGAGAACGACTGCATCTTCAGGGAACATGGCCGCATGCATGGATGAACTGCGCGGGGGATGGTCTGTGCGTGACTGAGGGTATACTTTCACCGGATCGAGAACTGAGATGGTGCTCGCGATGAAGACTGGATTTACAAGGGGTTCGCGGTTGGGCAAGTCGAGTTGGGTTTGCGTTGGCGCGATGGCCTGTTTGGCGTTGCTGACGATGGCGTTTGCTGCAACGGTTTACGCGGCCGAGGAGGATAACCACCCGACGCTGGCGATTGGCTCGGCGGCGCCCGATTTTTCGCTGCCCGGCATCGACGGGAAGACCCACTCGCTTGCCGAGTACAAAGACGCGAAAGTGCTGGCGATTGTTTTCACCTGCGATCACTGTCCGACGGCGCAACTGTACGAATCGCGGCTCAAGAAGCTGGTGGACGACTACAAGGGCAGGAGCGTTCAGTTCGTGATGATTCAACCCAACGATCCCGACGCGGTGCGGTTGGGCGAACTCGGCTATACCGACGTGAGCGACAGCCTGGAAGAAATGAAGATACGCGCCGAGTACAGGCACTTCAACTTCCCGTACCTTTACGACGGCGCAACACAGGCGACTGCGAACGCGTATGGGCCCAAGGCAACGCCGCACGTGTTCATCTTCGACGCCGAGCGCAAACTGCGCTTCGAGGGGCGCGTGGACAACAGCCAGCGGGAGTCGCTGGTGAAGACCGAGGACACGCGGAATGCGATCGACGCGCTGCTTGAGGATAAGGCCGTGGCGGTGGATCACACCGCGGTGTTCGGCTGCTCGACCAAGTGGAAGTCGAAGTCCGCGAGCCGGCTGGAGGAGCTGAAAAAGATCGAAGCGGAGCCGGTGACGCTGGAGGATGCGACCGGCGACGTGCTGAAGAAGTTGCGCGCCAATCCGACGGGGAAGCTGTTGCTGGTAAACTTCTGGGCCACGTGGTGCGGACCGTGCGTGGTGGAGTTTCCCGATCTTGAGACCACCTACCGCATGTACCGGGGCCGCGACTTCGACATGGTGACTGTGGCGGCGAATCTGCCGGATGAGCGGGCGGGCGTGATGAAGTTCCTGGAGAAGCAGCACGCAAGCTCACGGAACCTGATCTTTGCCACCGGCGACACCTATGCGGCGCAGGCTGCCTTCGATCCGAAGTGGGAGTCGGGCGTGCCGTACGCGGTGCTGCTGGCGCCGGATGGGACGGTGCTCTACCATGAGGTCGGCGATCTGGACGTGCTGGCGCTGCGGCGCGCGATTCTGGCCAACCTGCCGGATTCGGATTACATCGGGCACCGGGCGTACTGGGCGGGGAAGTAGGGCGCGGTTGCGATCCAAACGGCTTTGTGCGGCAATCCGCGATGGATTGGTTAGGGTAGGAGTTAGTCGACCTGTTGGCCGGGGTGCAACTCTGCGCGACCAATCGTTGTTGAACTGCGTCCAACAAAGGAGCTGGCTTTTCCCAAAGATGCGTCTTCCCAGGCTGATTTTCCCGGTTTTCATCCTGCTTGCAGCGGGGCTGCCGGCGCTGGCTGCATCCAGTTCAGCGGATGCACCACACGTGCATGTGCAACTCGTGGTTCCGGACGGTCAGATCAGTGGCGGAACTGCGGAGGTCGGGCTTTACTTCAAACTGGAGCCGGGTTGGCACGTTTATTGGAAGAATGCGGGCGATGCGGGCGAACCGCCGCACATCAAGTGGACGCTGCCTGAAGGCATTACCGCCGGTCCGTTGCAGTTTCCGGCGCCCAGCCGACTGCCGCTTGGCCCTTTGATGGACTACGGCTACGAAGACGAGGTGCTGTATCCGCTGACGCTGAACGTGGCCAAGACGGCGAGGCGTGGCCCGGCTGTTCTTCACGCCAAAGTGGATTGGCTGGTTTGCCGGGCGACCTGCATTCCAGGCAAGGCGGAGCTGGAGGTAAGCCGGAAAATCGTGGCGGTAAAGGCGATAGTTACGGCGGAGGCGATGCCGGACGCGGAGGTTTTCAAGCGCCTGATCGGCCGTCTTCCCAAGCCTCTGCCGCCGGGCGTGAAAGCGGTCTTTCAAGCAACGAAGGAGGGTTTCCGGCTTTCCGTTGAGACTGGCCAGAGGGAGACTGAGGCCGCGTTTTTTCCCGCCGACCAGGAAATTGTGGACAATCCAGCGCCGCAAAAGCTCACGCCGACCGCGAAAGGGCTGGTTCTGGACCTCAAGAAAGACGCGAATCTTGCCGCCAATCCCGGTGAATTGAAAGGAGTTCTGGAGCTTTCCGGGGGACGGGCGTTTGAGATTGCGGCGCTGCCGGGGTTGGCTGCGGCTTCCGCGGACCAAGGGGGCGCGGGGGGCGAGCTTTCCGAAAGGCAAACCTCAGGGGCTAAAGCCCCCGACGATTTGACTGGCGCAGATGCCGGGGTTAAAACCCGGGCCTACCAAGCCCAGCCGACTGCTCCAACGAGTTCCTCTATAGGCAGGCGAACCTCTTCGCTTTCCTGGCTGGCGCTGCTGCGTGCATCCGGGCTGGCTTTCCTGGGCGGGCTGCTTTTGAATTTGATGCCGTGCGTGTTTCCGGTGCTGTTTTTGAAGGGGCTGGCGCTGGTGCAGTCCGGGCACAGGGAACTGCACAAGCTCAGGGTGCATGGATTGGTTTACACGGCGGGCATTCTGGCCTCGTTCTGGGTGCTGGTGGCGGTGCTGCTGGGACTGAGGGCGGCGGGAGCCACGCTGGGGTGGGGATTCCAGTTCCAGTCGCCGGTGTTTCTGGCGCTGATGGCGGGGTTGCTGTTCTTTGTGGGGCTGTCGCTGGCGGGGCAGTTTGAGATCGGGTTAACTTTGACCAGCGCGGGCGGTTCGCTGGCTTCGAAGCGCGGGTATAGAGGCAGTTTCTTTACCGGCGTACTGGCCGTGGTGGTGGCTACGCCGTGTACGGCGCCGTTTATGGGAGCGGCCATCGGGTATGCGCTGGCGCAACCCGCGGCGGTGACGTTTGCGGTGTTTACGGCGTTGGCGCTGGGGCTGGCCGCGCCCTACTTCGTGCTCACGCTGAATCCGGTCTGGACGCGGTTGCTGCCGAAGCCGGGCGTCTGGATGGAGGTGCTGCGGCAGGCGGTTTCGGTGCCCATTTTTGCAACGGTGATCTGGCTGGCGTGGGTGCTGGCGGGGGCTTACGGAGCTGGGATTCTGGCGGCGCTGCTGGCGAGCTTTCTTCTGCTGGCGATTGCGGGGTGGTTTCTGGGCAGGTGGCCGGCCATGAGGTGGGCTACGGTGGTTGCGTCGCTGATTGTTGTCGGGGTCATTGCCATCAGCATCATTGCGCCTGGGAAACTGGAGACTCAGCCTTTGGGTTTGGCTGCGGAAGACGTTGCCGCGCTGGCCTCCCTTCCATCCATGCAGAGGAGTTGGCAGCCCTGGTCTGCAGAGGCCGTACGTCGTGCCCAGGCTGCGGGGCGGCCGGTGCTTGTGGACTTCACGGCCAAGTGGTGCCTGAGTTGCCAGGTAAACGAGCGTGTAGCCCTGGAGCAACCGGAGGTGGAGCAGGCCCTCGCCGATGCGCACGTAGCCCTTTTCAAAGCTGACTGGACGCGGCACGATGAGGCTATTACGCAGGCATTGACGGCGCTGGGACGGAGCGGAGTTCCGGCTTACGCGCTCTATGCGCCGGGGAAGAGCGAGCCGGAGCTGCTGCCGGAGGTGCTGACGCCGGGGATCGTGATCGATGCGGTGGGGAAGCTGTCGCAAAGCAACAAGAGACTCTAGTACTACAGTTGTAACTA
>PLGM01000156.1 GCA_003139795.1 Acidobacteriaceae bacterium
CGTCTCATCCCATCTAAAGCCCGATCTCATTTTGCTGCGCTTACGGCACGACTGAACAGGCTGCGGAAAAACTGCTCCCTTCCGGCATTTGCGGGAGGGATAGCGATGCAGGGGCTAAAGCCCACCCTTTCTTTCCAACATCTTGCGGCACGACTGAAGTCGTGCCCTGTTACAAAGCGCTGACGGATCGCGCCCAAACCGGGTTTTTCCGCAGCCTGTGAAGTCGTGCCCTGTTACAAAGCGCTGACGGATCGCCTCCAAACCGGGTTTTTCCGCAGCCTGTGAAGTCGTGCCCTTTCAAAGCATCGACTCATTCAGAGGTTCCATAGGCAAATGTTTCTGCGTGTTGGCGGCGTGATTTGTTCCGGGGGATGTGGTCTAATGTTTGCCAACTGCCATGGCTGACTTTGAATCGCTGCTAAATCGCTGGCAATCGGCCGGCGTCCTGGATGCGGAGGCTGCAGGCCGCATCCGCGCCTATGAACTGGAACAGGAACGACCCAGCGGCTTGCGCTGGCAGGGCATCGTTGCGCTGATTCTTGGGGCCATTCTGCTGGCCTGCGGCGTGGTGTTGTTTGTGTCGGCCCATTGGGACGAGATGGGCCCCGGCGCGCGGTTTGTCCTGGTCCTGGGCATGGTGGCTGTCTTCCACGTGGGCGGGGCGTGGGCGCGAGAGAGCTTTCGCGGGCTTTCGACAGCGCTGCACGCCGTGGGCACCGTCTCGACCGGGGCGGCGATTGCGCTGGTGGGGCAGATCTTCAACATCCAGGAACACTGGCCGGCGGCGGTGCTGCTGTGGGCGATTGCCGCCGCGGCGGGATGGATTCTGCTCCAGGACGAAGCGCAGCAGACGCTGACGCTGCTGCTGTTCCCGGCGTGGATTGTGGCGGAGTTTTCGTATTCCGCCGAGGGCCACATCGGCGAGTTCGTATATCTTGGCCGATTCCTGATCGTCTGGGCGGTTCTCTACCTTACGTTCTTTCTCGGCTCCAAACACAAGATTGTCCAGGGCATCCTTTTTGCGGCCGCGGCCATTGAGGCGGTGGTGGGAATCGAGATGGCGCTGCAAGGCTGGAGTTCGTGGGGCAACCAGACCTCTCTGTCGCTCGGAACTCGTACATGGGGCTGGGTTGACTTTGCCGTGCTGCCGCTGCTATTCGCCCTCTTCCGGCTGCGCAAGAGCCTGGCGCCGGTGGCGGTGGCGATCGTTTTTTCGATCGCGCTGCCTTGGTGCAACGGAACCTGGACGGACACCTCCAACGTCGTCAACGGCGGACAATCCTATGTGCGTAGCGGACCCAACCTTGCAGCACACGCGCTGGTTGCGGCTTTTGCTGTCTTCGTGATCTGGTGGGGTGTGCGCCAGGCTAGCCGGGCGCTGGTGAACCTGGGGATTGTGGGGTTTGCCATTGCCGTTGTGTGGTTCTACTTCAGCGACATCTTCGACAAGGTGGGCCGGTCGCTGGGGCTGATCGGGCTGGGGGTGCTGTTCCTGGCCGGGGGATGGGCTCTGGAAAAGACGCGACGCGGGCTGCTGGGGCGCATGGGGTCCGCGGACACTTCCGCCGAGGAGGCGAAATGAAGCTGGCCAAGACTTCTCTGGTAGTGCTTGCGATTCAATTGGCGCTGGTGTCTTCGATCGCGGCGAAGTACCTGTATCAGCGCTGGAGTTGCCCGCGGGTGTGGACGCGCACGGTGGCCTACGACCCGGAGTTGGTGATGCGGGGCCGGTACCTGAGCGTGCGACTGATCGTGGATGGCTGCCAGAGCACGCTGCCTTCGGCGGAAGATATGACGATGCCAAGGGACAAGGACGGAGTACAAACGGGGAAGAGATTTTCGATCCGCGCCGAGCAGCCCGTGCGGTTTCCCGCGCGGCTCAAGGTGGAGGGGAACAAGCTGGTGGCGATCCGGATTCCGGAGAGCGATGAAAGCACGCAGGGGGTGATGGTGGAGGCTGTGCCGGGATCGTCGTGCGAGGACTTGCGGCTGGACATGCCGGTGGATTTCTACCTGGCGGAACATGCGGCCAACCCGACGCCTGTCGGGGCAGGCAAGGAACTGTGGATTGAGGTTACGGTTCCACCCAAGGGTCCGCCGCGGCCTGTTCAGTTGGCGCTGAAGGATGGGGGCGCGTGGAGGCCGTTGGCGTTCCAATAGAATTCCTCGGCTGCCGATTCAGGATTTTCCTGGCGCATTCAGGTCGGCAATGCCTTCGGGGAGGGCCATTTCGACGCGTTTGGCGGCGAGGTCGAGGGTGCGGAGGTAGCTCCTGGCGAAGGGGATGAGGATTTCTTCGGTGGAGCCGGGGCTGCGCACGACCAGCAGGGCAACGGGGCCGGCGGTGCGGTCTACGTCTTCGATCTGGCCGATGGGGACGGGGGCGGCGTCCATTTTGGCCGTTTCCATTTTGGCGACATCGTAGAGGGTGCAGCCGATGAGGTCGGCGACATAGACTTCGTCGCCGGCGAGCGGGGCCCGGCCGGCGAAGGGAATGGCGACGATGAGGCCGGCGAGGGCTTCGGCGGCGGAGATGGAATCGGACTGGGCGAAATGAAGGACGATGCCGCCCTTGTGCAGCCAGTGGGCGAGGAGTTCGACTTCGCGCGGGGCTGGGATGGTTTTGGCTGGGGTCGTCTTTGCGGGAGTGGGGGAAGGGGACGGAGCGGGGTCAGGCAGCAGCCAGAGGCGGCGGCGCTCGGCAAATTTTTCAGGGAAGTCGGTGAGGATGTCGGCGAAGACTTCGCCTTTGCGGCCCTGGGGGCGGCGAATGCGGGCCAGCCAGACCCATTGTTCCTCTTGTTCAGGCGCGGTCATTTGCGTCTCCGGGACTCTCTGGACCAATGAGCGGCGGTCCTGTCTGCAGCTTGTTAAAACAGGAGCAGAAGGCCGTCGAAGCCTTCTCTCAGGGGCTTAAATCCCCGTGGTTTCAGGCTACTTGTGTACGGGTTAAAGCCCGTACCCTTCGCCGAAGCTAGTTTTTCCGCAGCCTGTAAAGCCCGTACCCTCGGCTAACGGAGAGGTAGGCAACAAACAGTTGGCTCTAGTCGTCTTCTTCCAGGATGTCGAGCGTGTAGCGGTGATGCAGCTTCATGCTGACGGCGCCCAGGATGGTGCGCACCGAGCGGGCGGTGCGGCCCTGCTTGCCGATCACCTTACCCACGTCCTGAGGCGCAACCCGGAGCTTGAGGACGGTGTTTTCGTCCCGGTCCACGCATTCGACTTCAACGGCTGCCGGCTCATCCACCAAGGCCCGCGCAATCTCGCGGACCAGTTCATCGACTGCGACCATATCGTGTTGGGTCATGCTCGTGCCTCTGACCGCATGGGTCCAGAAACTAGCGACTTGAATCGGTGCGCAGAATAGTAACAGCAGAGACCGGTCGCCGTCAGCAACTGTGTGAGGGCCGGGGAAAGAAAAACCGGCTCACACGCCCATGAATGCGCTCGGGGGAGGAGCGAAAGGGATCAGGCTTCGACGGGGGCTTCGACCGGGGCCGCGGTTGGGGTTTCGACTGAGGCCGGAGTTGGGGCCGCGGCTGGGGTTTCGACTACGGCCTCGACTGGGGCCGGAGCTGGGGCCGCGGCTGGGGCCGGAGCTGGGGCCGGAACTGGGGCCGGAACTGGGGTCGGAACTGAGGCCTTGAGCGGGCCCGCAGCTGGGCCGCCGGCGGGGTTTTTGGTGACCAGCTTTTCGACGATGGGCGAAAGCTGTGCGCCCTGGCCGCGCCAGTAGGCGATGCGCTCGTGCTTGAGGTCGACGGTGGCGGGGCTGGTGCGGGGGTTGTAGGTGCCGACGACCTCGATGGAACGACCATTGCGGGCGCGGTCCTTCTCAATGACCACGATGCGGTAGTAGGGCTGCTTGGGGGCGCCAACACGCGCCAAACGAATCATCACCACGGGGATACGGTTCCTTTCGAAATCCAGTGCTCTGTTGCGGTCTATGGGGGCTTTTCCGGCCGGCGGCGGCGTTGCTTCAGGCGCGCAGGTCCAAATAAACGGCCAGGCGTGTGCGCCCGGCCACACAAGACTCAACATCTAAGTATCGCCGAAAGTGGGCGGTTGAGGCAAATGGTGGGTTCTGTCCGATACAAGGTGAGCCTGAAGCGGCAGGCACGCTGGAGATTGACGACAGGGCGTGCATGGAGCAGAGGAGTTGAGCCCTGGAGGAGATTTGCGGATTCACCCGGCCCCGCCGGCGGCGTGGGTCTGGGCGAACTTGACCATGGCGCGCAAATTGGCGTGAGGGGTGTCGCGCACAATCTCACAGCCAGCAGCCACAATCCATTGCGGGCCAGCCTGTTGACGCAGGGCTTCAAGCGACTGCGCGATCGACTCAGGGGAGCCATCGCGAAGATCCCTCACGGGGTCCAGGTTCCCTGCCAGCGTCTGTTGCGGCCCGGTCTGGGATCGGGCCTGCTCCATGGATACAGGGAAGTCAATATCCACCATGTCGCAGCCCAGGGCTCCCATGCCGTCGAGGATGCGACGCGTATGGCCGCAGATGTGGAGGCGAACCCTGGCGCCGTTGGCGTGGATGGAATCGACCAGCTTTTTCTCGCACGGCCACACGAATTCGTTGCAGATGCGCGGGCCCACCAGCGATGCAGCCGCATCGCCGACCCCGATGATGTCGGCCCCGGCTTGAATCTGTACATGGGCGAAGTGAATCGCCACCTGCAAGGTGAAGTCGAACAGATCGCGGACGAATGGCGGATCATCGGAAAAGTCCATCATGAGGCGATTGATGCCGCGCAGGTCCGCAGCCGCGGCGCAGGGCCCGCTGACCCAGCCCTCGACAAACAACTTCCTGCCGACGCGGCGGCGCAGCAGTTCGACACCGCGGATACGGTTTTCCACGCGTTCGCCGAAGATCGGCCCTGGAGCTTTCAGCCGGGCGAGGACGGACTTGTCTTCAAGCAGCGACTCCGACTCGAGGGTCAAGGGCGGCTGATCGTCATACCACTGGATTTTTGCGCCCAGATCAGCGGTCTCGGGAGGGGGTGGGCCGATGGTGGAAACATGGTCGACGGCGAAGATTTCGGCGGTCTTGATCTGCGCATCCGCCATGGTCCTGTGATCGCGGGCATACTGCAGGTATCTGACTCCGAGGATATCCGCGGCAAACATCATGGTGATGGGCATGCAGGGGAGATGGTCGGGCTTCAGGCCGCCAAGAACCGCGAGGATCCGTTCGCGACCTTCCATGACAGGCACCTTCTTTCCCTGGATGCGGCTGGGCGCTTCGCATTCGGACGGCAAGAAAAAGCGGACGCGGCAACAGCGGAGTGTAGGGGTCCGGCGCGGCAGCTGTCAATTGGCTATGGGGCCGGGAAGAGAAAGCGAAGCATGGGGCGGACGCGGCGGGACCAGCTGGTTTCGTCGTGGGTGCCACCGTGGACGTGCTGGAAATGGAGCGTTTCGCCGGGGCGCCAGCCGTTGGCTTTGAGACGGCGGTTGAGCACCTCGGCGTCGTGGAGCGTGCGATGGCCTTCCTTGTCGCCTACGTCGAGCCACAGGCGGGGACGGTCCCAGATTTCGGGGGCGCGCTCGTTCACGTAGCCGAGGATGCTCTTATGGTTCCACCAGATGCTGGGAGAGAGAATGGCCAGCTTGCCGAACCAGGTGGCGTAGCGCAGGCCGAGGTAGAGCGAGACGAGGCCGCCGAGCGAGGAGCCGCCCAGGCCGGTGTGGTCGCGGTCGGTGCGGACGCGGTAGTGGCCGGCGATCCAGGGCAGGATTTCGCGGGTGAGGGTGAGGCCGTACTGCGCGGCCTCGCCGCCGCCCATCCGCCAGTCGCGCTCATGGGTGTACTCGGCCAGACGGCGGTCGCCGGTGTTGTAGATGCCGACGATGACGAGCGGTTCCACTGCTCCGGCGTGGATGGCGGCGTCGGCATGCTCGCGCACCTCCCAGGTGCGGCCGGGGATGAACGAAGTGCGCGGGTCGAAGAGGTTCTGGCCGTCCTGGAGGTAGAGGACGGGGTAGGTGCGCTCGGGGTGGTGGTCATAACCCGGCGGGACGTAGACGATGAGATCGCGCCTGCCGGGGAGGTAGACGCTGGAGAAGGCGCGATGGAGGCGGAGACGGGGATGGGGTGTGGCATCGCCGGCCGCGAGCAGGCCTTGAGGCGCGAGCGCCCAAATCCGGTCTTCCGGCGGATTGCTTTTCGCCGATCGATTCTCCGACAATTGGTTTTCCAGATTCAATCCCTGCGGTCCTTTATCGTTTATCGTCTCGCGGCGGGGAAGCGTTCAAAAAAAAACAGCAACCCAGGCTGATACAGTATCAAGAAATCGGCGGTTCTCCAATTTTCCGCTTTGAAGAACGGAGTTGGAGTGGCCTTTTGCGGCAACAGGGCGGCTTGATGAGGGCGGGCTTGAGGCCGGGTTCGGAGTGGGGCAGAGAAATCCAGCGTGGAGCGCGCACATCATGGTTCGTGAGTATCACAAGTGGAATTCCAGTTGCCTGGGCAGAGAGATGGAACTGCTCGTCTTTGGACATGCGGGGGTGCCCGTGGTGGTGTTTCCCACCTCCGGCGGCAGGTTCTACGAGTTCGAAGACCGGGGGATGATCGAGGCCCTGGCAGGCAAGATCAACGCCGGCCATGTGCAGGTGTACTGCGTGGACTCAGTGGACATGGAGAGCTGGTACAACAGGGCCGTCCCTCCGCGCTGGCGCATCGCACGGCACGTGCAGTTTGAGGATTACGTGATCCGCGAAGTGGTATCGCTGGTGCGGCTCAAGAACGGCGATCCGTACCTGGTGTCGCTGGGGTGCAGCTTCGGCGGCTACCATGCGGTCAACATCGCACTGCGCCGTCCGGACTTGTTTACCGGGTTTCTGTCCATGTCCGGGGCCTTCGATCTCGAGAAGTTTCTGCAGGGCTACTACGACCAGGATTGCTACTTCAATCTGCCCACTCACTACCTGCCCAACCTGACCGACCCCTGGTTCTTCGAGCGTTACCGGCGGAACACCTACGTGCTGGGCACCGGCTGGGACGACCAGTGCCTGGGACAAAACCAGAATCTTGACCGGGTCATGAGTGCGAAGGGGATTCCGCACAAGCTTTATACGTGGGATTCGTATAATGCCCACGACTGGCCTACCTGGAAGCGGATGGTGCAGGAATATTTGTAAGAGATCAGAGATCAGAGATCAGAGATCAGAGAACAGGGAACAGGGAACAGGGAACAGGGAGTGGCTAACAGCTAACAGCTAACAGCTAACAGCTAACTGATGACGGAAGACGGCTAACAGATGAGTGGATGGGAGTGAAACGAATTTACAGGAGAATGCGGCGATGAGCGAAGTGAATCCCTACGATCGGTTTCTGGATGGACGGGCGCTGGATACGATTCTGGCGGCGACGCCCAAGGAGATTGGACGGCTGATCGAGGCCATTGGCGGGGAGAGAGTGAATACGGCGCCGGCGCCGGGGAAATGGAGCGCGGCGGAGATTGTTGCTCACCTGGCGGACTGCGAACTGGTGTTCGGATTTCGGCTGCGCCAGACGCTGGCCGAGGATGCGCCGGTCATCCAGCCCTTCGACCAGGACAAGTGGGCGGCGAATTACCGGGGCGTGCCGGCGAGCCAGGCGCTTGAAGTATTTTCGGCGCTGCGGGGGTGGAATCTGCGGCTGATCGGCGGGGCGTTGCCGGAGGCGGCGGAGCGGCCAGTTACTCATCCGGAGCGGGGCACGATGACGTTTCTGACCATTGTGGAGACCATGGCCGGACACGACCTGAACCATCTGGGGCAGTTGCAGAGACTGGCCCCGGTGTAGCCGGGGGCAGGAACGGCTGGGCAGGGCGAAGAACAGGGGATCGATCGACTGATTCGCATGCTCCCTGGATTGCCGGTTACAAGCCGGCGCGGCCTCTTGTAGAATGATCGCCATGAAGGGTAACCCGAAGGTCATCGAGCAACTGAATCGTGCGCTCCGCGAGGAGCTCACCGCCATCAACCAGTACTTTGTTCACGCTGAAATGTGCGAGAACTGGGGATACGACCGGCTTTCCAAATACATCAAGAAGCAATCGATCGGCGAGATGAAGCACGCCGAGTCGCTGATTGAGCGCATCCTGTTCCTGGATGGCGCGCCCAGCATGGAACCGCTGGCCCTGTCGATACGCGGCAACGTCAAGGATATGATCCAGTCCGACTTGAAACTGGAGATCGAAGCCGTGGCCATGTACAACGAGGCGGTTCGGATCGCATCGGAAGAAAAGGACAACGGGTCGCGCGATCTTTTTGTCGCCCTGCTCAAGGACGAGGAAGAACACGTGGACTGGCTCGAAGCCCAGGCGCACCAGATCGCAGAGCTTGGCTACGAGCGCTATCTGACCATGCAGACCAGCGAAGGCGAGTAGCTTCAGCGCCTGACAGCTACAAGTTGGTTGGGGCCGGTCCGGCCGCGCGCCGGGCATGCACCCCTCGGAGCAGCATTCCAAGCGCATTGCGCTCCGCGGCAGCACGTGCAACGTTCAATTTCAGTTGTGGCGGCTCGGCTGGAGCTGTGCTTTCCCAAACCTCTCCGCCGCGGGACGAGACCCCTTCGGCTTCGCTGAGGGCAGGCTTTCGGCAGGCTCAGTGCAGGCTCTGGGACACCCCGGATCAGGCGAGCATTTCCATGCAAAAGATGCCTTAGTTCTTGAGCTTTTTCAGGAGCCACGCCATGTTTTGGCCGAGGGTTTTCATGGTTTGAACGGCCTCTTCGTCCTTCTCGACGTCGCCAATCTCAAGGCCGACGCCGATGTTCCAATACGACGAACCGGGCACGATCATTTCGCTGATGAGGAAAAAATGGTTCAAGGCATCGAAGGCGTGGATTGCGCCCGCACGGCGCACGGCCACGACAGCCGCGCCAACCTTGCGGCGGAAGATGCCGCCATTGGCCTTGGAAACCAGGCAGGCGCGGTCCATCAGGGCCTTGATCTCAGGAGATATGTCGGCGACATAAGTGGGCGAGCCGAGAAGGATGCCGTCCGCCTGCTCCATCTTCTCGATATAGGCGTTTCCCATATCGCCGGTCTGCGAACAGCGGCGATTCTTTTTGACCGAGCACTTGCGGCAGGCCAGACAGCCGTGAATTTTGGCTCCGCTCATTTCAATGAGTTCGGTTTCGATGCCTTCCTTTTCAAGTTCCTTGAGAACGTAGCGCAGCAGGATGGTTGTGTTTCCGCCTTTGCGGGCACTGCCGTTGAACGCAACGACTTTGGTCTGAGTCCCGTTCATGAGTGAGTCTCCCTTTGGCGGCCATCCGGGCCAGGGCAGGATGGCCGCGATTCCCAACCCTCTATTGTGCTCCTTTTACGGCATTTTCCTGCTCCCGCGGGAACCATTTTGGGGTGGGCGGGGTCAAAGGGAATAGCATTTCTGCTTGCTGGTCCGAGGAGGCCCGATGCGCCGTCTTCTTGCCGTTTTCTGTCTTCTTGCCTTGACTCCGAGCCTTGCCGCCCAGTCTCCGGCTGGGCCAGGAGCCAAGTCGAGACCGGTTGCGAAAGCGGCTGGGCCAGCCGCGAACACGGCGGCGATTCCGGGAGTGATCAAGGACCTGCCGGTGCGCAAGGTGGTGCTCTACAAGAACGGGGTGGGCTACTTTGAGCACGCCGGGGCGGTGAGCGGGAACCAGCGGGTGGCCATCGACTTTACTTCGTCGCAGTTGAACGATGTGTTGCAGTCGCTGACCGCACTCGACAGCAAAGATGGAAAGATTGGCACCGTCAGCTACAGCTCCACGTCGCCCATCGAGCAGCAATTGAAAACATTGGCGCTGGGGCTGAAGGATTATCCAGCGACTGTCGCCGTCTACCAGGCTATCCGCGGGCAGCGCGTGGAGGTGACCGGCGCAGGCGCTCCGCTTACGGGCAGGCTCGTCAACGTTGAATTTCGCAAGGAGACGGACAAGAACGGCCAGACTTCCGAGGACCATTACTTTCTGATCGTGGCGACAGATTCGGGAGCGCTGCGTACGGCGGAACTGACGGATTCCGTCTCTGTGCGCATGCTCGACCCGTCCCTCGAAAAGCAATTCGCCAATTACCTGGAAATCGTGGCCTCGGCGCAGAATCAGCAGTTGCGCCGGCTGACGCTCGAAGACCGCGGCGCGGGCGAACGCCAGTTGCTCGTCAGCTACATCAGCGAAGTTCCGGTGTGGAAGTCGACCTACCGGATTGTCTTCCCGCAAACGGGCACGAGCAATGTGGGCGGCAGCGCCATTGTGCAGGGGTGGGCGGTGGTGGACAACACGGTGGGCACGGACTGGGACAGCGTGCAGCTTTCGCTGGTGGCTGGTGCGCCGCAGAGTTTTATTCAGCCGCTGTCGCAGCCGCTTTATACGCGGCGGCCGGAGATTCCGATCGCTACCGAGGAGCAGATCACGCCGCAGACGCATGAGGCGGCGGAATTGCAGACGATGAACGGAGGATTGTTGGCTCCCCAGGCGATGGCGATGGGAAAGGCCCAGGCTATAATGGCGGGCCCTGCCTCGGGTTTTGGGGTGGCGGGCATGGAAGGTGTGGGATCAGGCTCCGGCGGCGGGATAGGCTCCGGGTCGGGGAACGGCTACGGCCCCGGAACGGGCGGCGGTGCAGGGGGCGGACTGTATCACGTGGCCGGCGGTGTCGTTCGACCCACCGACGCGATTCAGGAGGGCGACGTTTTCACCAATGCCTTCGACGACTTCTTCGAGTATGCGCTCGCCACACCGGTGACGGTTCACAAGAACGAGTCGGCGATGGTGCCCATTTTGCAGCAGGAGCTGCCGGCCGAGCATGTGACGCTGTGGAGCGATAAGGAGCAGACGCCGCTCAGGGCGGTGTGGCTCGAAAACAAGTCCAAGCTGACGCTGGATGCGGGGAGTTTTTCGATTTTCGAGAGCGGGGAGTTTGCCGGCGAGGGACTGCTCGATCCGATTCATCCGGGTGAGAAGCGGCTGCTGTCGTACGCGGCCGACCAGGCGGTGAAGGTGCATCGCGGCGGCTACATGGACACGCGCACGCTGCACCACATCGCGATGCACGAGGGCGTGCTGGTGGAGCAAACCAGCGAGGTGAGCGAGAGCACCTATACCGTGACCAATGCGGCCGACGAGGCGCGGACGGTGATTGTGGAACACGCGCGGCACGGCAACGCGGAGCTGGACTCCGAGCCGAAACCGGCGGAGACCACGGCTACGGCCTATCGCTTCCGCGAGGCTGTCGACCCGCATCAGTCGGAGGATCTGCACGTGGGCGAGAAGGCCATGTTGAATGAAAAGATCCGGATCACTCCGGACAACACTGACTGGAGCGAGTTCCTGGTCACGACCAGCAAGTACACGCCTGAGCTCGAAGAGAAGCTGCGGCCGCTGATCGATGCTGAAACGGCGCTGAACGACCTGACCCGGAGGATCGGGGAGAATTTGGAGAAGCAGAAGACGCTGGCGGCGGACGAGGGGCGCGATCGGGATAACCTGACCGCGCTCAAGGGCAACGATGCGGCAAAGCGGTTTGTGGAGGAGCTGAATCGGGCCGAAGACGAGATTGAGGCAGCGCGCAAGGAGCAGGCGGGACTGGAAAAGGACCGGGATGCGGCGCGGGCGCATTTGGAGATAGTGATCGCGGCGCTTTCCTTCGATACGGACCTGTCGGTGGTTACACAAAGCTCGGAGTATGGGGACAGGGCGCCGCGGCGGTAGGGGCAGAAGGGATCAGGAATCAGGGGCCAGGGATCAGGAATCAGGGGCCAGCTGTGGTCTGCTGGCTTTTGTGGTTTCCCAGGTCTCCCGCCGCGACGGGTGGGCCCCCTTCGGCAAGCTCAGGGCAGGCCCTTCGGCAAGCTCAGGGCAGGCGCTGGGGCACTTGGCTTCGGGCACCAAAATGCTCCCACAGCCCGCGCGCCGAGAGGATGACGGAGAAGAGAGCGGTCACGCCGAGCGCGAGGAGCGTCCAGATAAAGAAGAAGGCTCCGTTGGACTTGGCGATCGCTCCGCCGACCCCCGCCCCCTTCATGTGGATGACGGGGACGACCAATTCAAGGAGCGACACGAGGAGGAGGATGACGTATCCAGATCGCTTTCCGGCCAGCACCAGCGTTCCGTACAGCTGGACGACAACAATGGGCAGCGCAATCAGGTCTGAAAGCGTTCCTGGCTCCATTCCCCGGACGATGTCGTCCGCCAGGTGAAGCGTCATGAAGAGGACCGAGAGGAGAGACGCGATGGTTAACGTAAAGTTCTGTTTCATTGGATATCTCCTTGTTAGACTGGAGCGCCCTGCTCTTGCAATGCGCGGAGGATAACACTTTTTATCCTACTGGGTGCAACCGCCACGGAGGATCATCCCATGAAGCAGCACGAACGAAGAGTTGAAAAGCCCAACCCCAATGCGCCCGCGGAACTGTGGAAAGGGGTAAACAGAGATGACACAGCCATCGTCAACGACGCCTATGCATTCCTCCGACGCCGTGCTTGCGGCCTCATTGGCGAAGCTGTGGCCGCATAGGGAGCACGAGTCGAACTGCTTCAAGAATCTGTTCTGCGTTTTTGGTTTGCATCGCTGGCTTCAGTTGAATTTGGGCAGCCTGGCCCAGGGAAAAAAGGTTCGGTATTGCTTCTGGTGCTCGAGGGTCAGAGTTGATGGGGTGATCTATGAGCCTTAGCTGTGACCGATCCGCAAGAGGGGCATAATCATGCGGTACCCGCGCCCGGCGTCACAGTGGCGATTGGGAAACGGCTCTAAAGGGCTCAAAAGACATAAAAGGCTGTGGATAGGTGGATCTATCCCACCTTAGCGGCAAAAACAAAGACGCCGCGAAGGTGGGGCACCCCCGGCGCTGGTGTGCCCGGCGCTTGGGGGGAAGCGAACAGGGGCGAATCTGGGCGGCGGTTGAGGCGGGTTACTCCTTCGTAGAGGCCAATTACTCCTTCGGCTTGTATTCCTGGCCGGTCATGGCGAACTGGATGACGCGGGCGGTGGAATCCTCGTCCTCGCGGGAGGAGATCATCAGGTCGTAGAGGTGGGGATTGCACCAGCTCTTGCCGAAATACTCCTGCAAGTATTTGGCGCGTTCTCCATCGACGGTGCGGATGCGTTGCTCGATGTTGGCGCCCTTCTCCAGGCGGGTGCGCAGGCGGAGGATGCGCTCTTTAAAGGGAGCGTAGACAAAGACGTGAAAGACATCGGGCTGGTGCTGGAGAACGCACTGAGCGCCACGGCCCACGATGACGCAGTTGCCATCGGAATGGGCTTTTTCGATGATCTTCTGGGAGATTTTGACCATCTCCTCGGCATCGAAGACGGAGTTTTCGCCCAGTTCCAGGCCGGCGGCCAGGGCGGCCGAGCGCATGGCCTGCTGGTTGATGCGCCGCAGCCATGAGTCCACGTGCTCATCGTAGTGGCGGACCACTTTCTTATCGACGTGGGCGGCGTAGGCGATGGCGTCGATAATGTCGCGGTCCAGCAACTTCCAGCCCAGCCGCTCGGCAATGGTCTGCGCGATTCGTCCTCCGCCGCTGCCAAACTCCCTGTTGACCGTCAATACCCGGTATTTCATTGATTGCCTCCCCCATAACTGATTCCTGTGGAGCGGTTTGGGGTGCAAAGGCTTTTGCCGGATGCTCTTGCGTCACAGGCCGTTCCAGCTCGGCATACGGCTACCGATTATAGCGAACCCGGACAGCGGGACCAGTGAGACCGGTCACATGGCCCCCAAAGCAACAATCCGCGCGGGGGCCGCACGGGTTGTTGCATGGGAGAACGGCAGGGGTGGGCTGGACAACGATCTGTCTTACACTGTAATGGAGCATCCTCGCGGCCGCGCCACCCGGTTGCGCGCAGGAAAGCTTTTCCTGGAGGTTGAAGCGGCATGAAAAAGATCGGCGTTCTGTTTGGGATGGAGAACAGCTTTCCCGGCGCATTGGTGGAGCACATCAATGCGCGGAATATCGACGGCATACAAGCGGAGTTTGTGCAGGTTGGCGCCGTACATCTGGACAATCCGGACAAGGCGCCGCGGTACGCGGTGATCGTGGACCGCATCTCCCACGACATCCCGTTCTATCGCGCCTATGTGAAGCACGAGGCGATCAATGGGACGGTGATTATCAACAACCCGTTCTGGTGGTCGGCGGACGACAAGTTCTTCAACTACACGCTGGCCGCCAAGCTGGGCGTGGCCGTGCCGGCGACGGTGATTCTGCCGCACAAGCGGCACCCGCAGGGGACGACGGACACGTCGATGCGCAACATGGAGTACCCGCTGGACTGGGACGCGATGTTTGCCTACGTGGGCGAGCACGGATTTTTGAAGCCGGTGAACGGCGGAGGGTGGCGAGACGTACACCACATCCACAATCGCGGGGAGTTTTTCAGGGCTTACGACCAGTCGCGCGACCTGTGCATGACGTACCAGAAAGCGGTCGAGTTCAATGAGTACTTCCGCTGCTACGTGGTGGGGCAGAAGAAGGTACACATCATGCCCTACGACCCGCGCAAGCCTCATGCCGAGCGCTACGCGCAGAATCCGCCGGCTTATGACGAGAAGCTGCTGAAGCGCATCGAGCAGGACGCGCTGAAGCTGTGCCGCGCGCTGGGTTACGACCTGAATACGGTGGAATTTGCCGTGGAGGATGGGTTTCCGTATGCGATCGACTTCATGAATCCCGCGCCGGATGCGGATTTGACCTCGGTGGGGCAGGCGAACTTCGACTGGATTGTACGCGAGGTGGCGGATCTGGCGATTGCCAAAGCCGAGAAGGCGCCGCATGTGCCGGAGTTGCGGTGGGCGGCGTTTCTGGGGGCGGAGGCGGAGGCGGTGAATTCGAAGAACAAGGCGGGCGCGAAGAAGAAGGTGGAGAAGGGGAGCTAGCAAGTCAGCGGGTCAGCAGGTCGGCGATGGAGCGCGTCGGGGCCGGCCGCAGAAAGGGCTTGATGTTGTCTTGGTATCTGGTACGCTGGCTGCATGGAGTCCGGGACACCAGGCCGGGTGCTATTGCTGCTGATCATGTGGACCTTTCTTGGCATGGGTCTCTTGTTCCTTGCAGGGGCTCTGATCTCCGCGCATTTCACACAGCAGTTCCTGCGCCGGGGCGTGACCGTGCAAGGCAGGGTCGTAGCCCTGAAGCCGGTGCGGAGCACGCGGGACAACTCCATCACCTATGCTCCCGTTTTCAGGTTTGATGTTCCGGGTTCGCACTTCGCCACCGTGGTTTCAAACACCTCTTCGAGTCCTCCGGCATTCAAGGCGGGCGAGGTGGTGACGGTGCATTACCAACAGGGTCATCCGGAGAAGGCAGTCATTGACTCCTTCGAGCAGCTGTGGCTCGGGGACTGGGTCTTTGGGAGTGTTGGAGCGCTGTCTACCGGAATAGGGCTGTTGATCCTGATATCGACGCGGAAGCGAGGCCGACGGGACCTGATCCCGTCGGATGCGGGTTCCGGGATAACCCGGTTTGAACGGCAGTAGCTTTAGACTGTCTGTGCCTTGACTCGCGTGTAGCCTATGGGATACAATCGAAATTGATCGAAGTCCGTCAGACCGAGGTGTTTTCTCAGTGGCTGCGCGGGTTGCGCGATCACCACGGCAGAAGGGCCATCACTGTGCGAATTCAGCGACTGGCTCTCGGCAATGCAGGAGACGTAAAGCCTGTCGGTCACGGCGTGAGTGAGCTGCGGATTCGTTATGGGCCGGGCTATCGCGTCTACTATGTGCAGCGCGGGCATGTGTTGATCATCCTGCTTTGCGGTGGCGATAAGAGCAGCCAGGATGCGGACATTGCCAAGGCTCACGTGATGGCCGAGGAGTTGGAGGATTAGTTCATGGCATTGAAGACTCACCCGTTCGATGCGGCAGAATACCTCGAAGACGATGAGGCAATTGCCGAGTACCTCGAAGAAGCGATGAAGGTGGCAATGGAGGACTCCGATCCGTCGTTTCTGGCTGTGGCTCTCGGCACTGTAGCCCGTGCGCGCGGCATGTCCCAGATTGCCAAAGATGCGGGACTTTCCCGCGAGAGCCTCTACAAGGCGCTTGGGGCGGATGGAAATCCGGAGTTTGGAACTGTGCTGAAGGTGTTGCAGGCACTCGGATTGAAGCTTTCCATCAAATCGCAAGGCACGGCGGCCTGATCGCACGGCGGCTCGCTTCCCGTACAATTGCCGCAAAGCATTCCCCAGGAGGGTCCTCATGCGGCCATCGTTCACGCTCGGCATTGAAGAGGAATACCAGACCGTCGATCCGGTGACGCGGGATCTGCGGTCGCACATCCACACGGAGATGCTGGCGCAGGGCAAACTGCTGCTGCACGAGCAGGTGAAGGCGGAGATGCACACCTCGGTGATCGAAGTGGGCACGCGCATCTGCCACAACATAGACGAAGCGCGCGCGGGGATCTACGAGCTGCGGCGGGAGATGATCAAACTGGCCAGGGCAAACGGGCTGGTGCTGGTGGCCGGCGCGACCCATCCCTTTGCCGACTGGCGCACGCAGGAGATTTATCCCGACCCGCGCTACGCGCAGGTGGTGAAGGACCTGCAACTGGTGGCCCGCTCCAACCTGATCTTCGGGCTGCACGTCCATGTGGGCATCGAGGACCGCGAGGAGGCCATTCGCATCATGAATTCGCTGCGCTACTTTCTGCCCCACATCATGGCGCTGGCGACGAACTCGCCGTTCTGGCTGGGCATGAACACCGGGTATAAAGGCTACCGCGCCAAGGTCTTCGAGCACTTTCCCCGCACCGGGATTCCGGACGCCTTTCAGAGTTACTCGGAGTTCGAGAACTACGTCAACCTGCTGGTGCGGACCAACTGCATCGACAACGCCAAGAAGATCTGGTGGGACATCCGGCCGCATCCCTACTTCAGCACCATCGAGGTGCGGGCTTGCGACATTCCGATGCGGGCCGAGGAGACGGTGGCGATTGCGGCGCTGATCCAGGCCACGGCGGTTTACCTGCATGATCTGCACGCCGCCAACCAGGACTTTCGCCAATACGCGCGGCCGCTGCTGATGGAGAACAAGTTCCGCGCCGTCCGGTATGGACTGGACGGCAAGCTGATCGACTTCGGCAAGCAGCTGGAGGTGCCGCTGCGCGACCTGATGGAGGAGTATCTGGCGCTGATCGATCCGGTGGTGGATGAACTGGGCAGCCGGGAGGCGATCGACGGGGTGCGGAAGATCATGGCCACGGGAACGGGGGCGGACCGGCAGTTGAAGGTGTTTGAGGAGTCGAAGGGCGACTTGAAGGCGGTGGTGGACTACATGGCGCGGGAGACAGCGGCGGGGCTGTAGCACCAGCCTTGTACAGCCTTGGCATGATCCCGCACTTCAAGGGATTGGCTGCAGCGCGATTCTCCAGCTCGATGGGCGTTTCCGGCCAGCTCTGCGGCAACTGAAGAATCGCTTTTGCCCATCGCGAATTGACTTGGCTTACGCCTGGGTTGCAATGGCGGAGATGCTTCGCTGCCGCCACTTGCCTTGCGTAAAGTCGGGGAACTCAATGGGCGCGCTGCCCTGGCCGACGGAAGCTACGCTGAGCGGCGCCACCGCGGACCAGGCGGCGGTGTCATACACGTCGATGTCGGGCGGAAGTCCTTCGCGGACGCATTGCAGCAGGCGGTAGAGCATGAGGTAGTCCATGCCGCCGTGGCCGCCGGCCTTTTGGGCAATCTCGCCTTCGCGTTTCCACAGCGGATGCTGGTACTGCTTCCAGGCATCGATCGATCCCCACTGGTCATCCTTGTTGAGGCCGTCGAGATAGATGCGGGGCGGATAGTCTTCAAAGATGCCCTTGGTTCCGGCAATGAGGTTGATGCGGCTGTAGGGATGAGGAGTGGAGACGGCATGCTTGACCGTGATGGTGAGCCCATTCGCGGTCTGGATGAGGGAGGTATTCATGTCGCCGGTTACGTACCGCTCCGCCCATCGGGGATCTCCCGGCTGGAGGTGCACTTTGCGGTAAAGATCGAGGCCTCGCTGGGGCGAGCTCATGGAGACAATGTGCCCAAAACGATCGCCGCGCTGGATACCCATGTAGTTGGCTACCGGCCCCAGTCCATGAGTGGGATACAGATCGCCGTCGCGGAGGGTGTGCTCTGTCCGGCGCCAGAGGCCTTCGCCGGCATTGGAAAACAGTTCGTCGCGAAGATCGTGAATGTAAGCTCCTTCGCCATAAAGGAGTTCTCCGAACTCGCCTCCATGCACCATGCGCAGGATCAGCGTCTCGTTGTAGCCGTAGCAGCAGTTCTCCAGCATGATGCAGTGTTTGCGCGTTTCTTCAGAAGTGCGGACGATCTTCCAGCAATCTTCGATGGAAGTGACGCCGGGCACCTCGATGGCCACGTCCTTGCCGTGGTTCATCGCCGCGAGGGCCATTTCCGCATGCCAGCTCCACGGGGTGGCGACCAGCACCAGATCGACGTCGTTTCTGCCCGCCAGGGATTCGAAGTCATGTGGGCCATGGGTGTAAAGTTCCGGCTTCTTCTGGCCGGAGGCGACCACCATGGAGGCGGCATGTTCGGCCTTCTCCCTGACGATGTCGCACAGCGCGACCACCTGCGCATCCGCAGCCAGGAGATTGCCCAGCAGGGAGGTGCCGCGTCCGCCGGTGCCGATCATGGCGATGCGCGGAATTCGCTTTTCGAAAGGAACATCCATCATGGTGGGCTGGCCGGTTGCCTGCTCCGCAGGCGCCAGTTTCATTGCGCTGAGGCTGACCGCGGTGGCAGCGCCCATCTGCACGAACCTGCGCCGCGTCCACGATCCCGATCCGGGATACTTCTTGTCAAAGTTCATTCATTCATCCCCTGTTCTACGCTTTGCATGCACGTTTCGACGAGCATTGGTTCAATGCGGAATTGCATCCGTTGACAATGCGGAGCACGGCAACGGCAAGGAAACAATCTGGAGCGGTCTGTTGGAGTGTTTGTTCCCCGTCGCTTTTCCCCGGATACGCCAATTCTAAAAAAAAGGGCGAAACTTTCGCTAACCATCGCGATTTTGGTTTCGAAAGCGAGATTAGGGAGCGATGTCGCCCATGTCAAGACTGGGGTCCAAAATCGGGAAAATCATGAAGTACGCGCTCCCGGACGGAGCGTTCCCATTTCATTTCGGTGAGATTTCGGTTACCCTCACGAGAGACGCACTCCGCGCAGGCGGCGTCTTCAGGGAGGGCCCGTACCCGACGCATGACCAAAACCGCCGCGGATCTGCTTTCGCTTGATTACCCCGCCGAGTTTACGCCCGGAGCCCGTTCGGCTGTGACCACCTGTCTGCGCATCGACCCGGCGGAGAAGGTTACGCTGATTACCGACCTTGTGACGGAGCCGATTGCCGCCGCGCTGGCCGCGCAGTTGGCCGAACGGGGCTGCCCGTGGAATGTGTTCGTGCTGGAGGATCTGGCGCCGCGGCCGCTGATCGATATGCCCGCGGCGGTGCTCGAGGATATGGAGACCTCGCAGGTTTCGATCTTTGCCGTGCAGGTGCAGACCAACGAGCTGCACTCGCGGATGCAGATGACCGACGTGGTGAACCGGCGGCACATGCGCCACGCGCACATGGTGAACATTACGGCAGAGATCATGTGCCAGGGGATGCGGGCGGACTTCAACCTGGTGGACCGGCTGAGCCAGAAGGTGCTGGACCGGGTGCGCAAGGCAGCGCGGATCCGCGCCACGACGGCCGCAGGAACCGATATTACGGCGGAGATGAACCCCGGCTACAAGTGGTTCAAGACTTCGGGCATCATCTCGCCGGAAAAATGGGGCAACCTGCCTGGCGGGGAGTGCTTTACGTCGCCCGGGGAGGTGAACGGCAGGTTTGTGGTGGACGGGGTGGTGGGCGACTGGCTTTGCGCGCGCTATGGGCTGCTAGGGGCTACCCCGTTGACCATCGAGATTGCGGGCAACCGCATTGTCAGCTGCACGAGCGCGAACAAGCAACTGGAAGCCGACTTCTGGGCCTACACGCACACCGATGAGAACTCCGACCGCGTGGGGGAGTTCGCCATCGGCACCAACCTGGGCGTTGAACGGGTGATCGGCAACATTCTGCAGGACGAGAAGTTTCCGGGAATCCACATTGCTTTTGGGAACCCGTACGGCGAACATACCGGCGCTCCGTGGCGCTCCGGGACGCATATCGATGTGGTGGGGCTGGGCTTCAATATCTGGCTGGAATCGGATGCCGGGCAGGAGCAGATCATGCGCGAGGGACGGTTTTTGATCGCGGCGTAGGGACGAATTCAGCAGGGGCGTGAATCAAGGCGAAGAATCACAAGCGCCTTCTGCTCCATATTTCCCTCCCCAGCCAGCGCTATCATCCTTGAATCGAACGTCACCAAGCTCCCCTTGTGGTGAATGGCCAAGGCAAGCAGGTATGCATCTGTTATCTGCTTGTGCCCAAGCCCACTGCCCCATCGTGCGCGCAACGCGGAAAGCGGGAGATCGTCGCTCCAGAAATGATGGTTTTTGTTCGACTCAGTTGCGGTTTGAACCAGCCGGAGGGCTGAGGCTACCGAAGGAGGGTTTGCCGTGAATGCGGGCGTCGAGAGAATCCGGACGCAGCCCGACTCCGTCATCGGGCAGGTAGCCCATCCTGTATTTGCCGCGCCGGCAAACCAATCGGCGCACCGCTTGTGAAAAGGGTGCTCTTCCCAGAGCAGCGCGATCAGCGCATTCACATCCAACAGTCCGACACTCACGAAAGTTCGCCTTCCATCTCATCCTTGAGCTTCATTACGTGTTCCGCCGTAACCGCGCCGCCCGGCCCCGGCGAAAAGATCAGAATGCCGTTCTCCCACTTCGTTGGGACCTCGGCATTGAATCCACGCTCCAGCACGTCGGAAACTGCGGCGCCCTTCGAGATGGAGCGAGCTGCTGCGTACTGCTTTACTCTTTCCAGGACGTCGTCCCTTATATCGAGAGTGGTTCTCATCGCAATCCTCCTCACAGCTCATCAATCATTTTCTGCACATGCTCCAACGTCACGATCGGGCTGTCGTCAGGCAAATCGAAGACCTCAAAGCCATTTTCGATGCGGGTACCGAGCGGCTTGTTCAGAGCTTGATTGAGCAGGCAGCTAGCGGCCTGCCCGGTTGGCATGGAACGAGCTGCGGCATTCTGCTTAACTTGCTCAAGCACCTCGTCGTCGATGTTGAGCGTTGTTCTCATTTGGTTCGACTCCCAGTGCGCATCAATAGTCTAGCATGATGCGCATGGAAGGATTACGCATCAACTTAATAAAATGATGCGTCAAGTTGAGAATGATGCGCAGACTCGGAATCAAGGCCCGCAGGTCTTGCAGCCAAGCGCTTCGTTGCGCATCTAACCTCTTGTTATGACTACACCTGCCTCTCCAACGATTCGCACCCTTGGAAACTCAGACCTTCAATTGACATCAATCGGCTTTGGCGCATGGGCCATCGGAGGCGGGAACTGGGAGTTCGCATGGGGACCCCAGGACGACGACGAATCCATTGCCGCCATTCATCGGGCGCTCGACCTCGGCGTCAACTGGATCGATACGGCGGCGATTTACGGGCTGGGCCACTCGGAAGAGGTGGTTGGCCGGGCTCTCAAGAGCCACTCCGGGCCGAAGCCGCTGGTGTTTACCAAATGCTCGATGAGGTGGCATGAGGACCGCTCCATCTACCGGTCGCTGAAGGCGGCCTCGCTGGCGGAGGAACTGGAAGGCTCGCTGAGACGGCTGGGGGTGGAGACCATCGATCTCTACCAGGTACACTGGCCCGACCCGGAGGAGGAGATCGAAGAGGGGTGGGAGACGCTGGCGCGGTTCCGTGAGCAGGGCAAGGTGCGCTGGATCGGGGTTTCGAATTTTTCGGTGGAACAGATGAAGCGGGTGCAGAAGATTGCGCCCATCACCAGCCTGCAACCGCCGTACTCGATGGTGCGGCGGGCCATCGAGGAGGAGGTTCTGCCCTTTACGCAGGCCAACGGCATCGGCGCGATCAACTACTCGCCGATGATGTCAGGGCTGCTGACCGGCACGATGACAGCCGAGCGCGTGGCGGCGTTTCCGGCCGACGACTGGCGGCGGCGGGCGGTGGAGTTCCAGGAGCCGCGGCTGAGCCTCAACCTGCGCCTGGTGGAGCTGCTGCGGGAGATCGGGAGCGGTCATGGGGTAAGCCCCGGCGTGGTGGCGGTGGCCTGGACGCTCCATCACCCGGCGATTACGGCCGCCATTGTGGGAGGGCGGAGCGGGAAGCAAGTGGAGGGTGTAGCGCCGGCGCTGAACTTCATGCTGAGCGAGGACGAGTATGGCCGGATCAACGGATTTCTCGCGTCCAACGCGGCCTGAAGGCAACTTGCTTCCATAAAGAAGCCAAAACCCCGGCCGTGGCCGGGGTTTTTGGTTTTGGGGGAGCTGCGGGACTACATGGCGGCGACAAAATCGGGGACAATGCCGGCTGCATTTTCCTGCAGAAGCTGGGTCATCCTTGCGGCCATGCCGGTGTACATGGTGGCGGCGCGGAAGGCATTGATGCGGACCCCCTCGCTGGCTTTGGAGAACCCGTACTGGGCCAAGGCCATGAGGACGCAGACGCGAATCTGCATGGCGTCGCTGCGCAGGGTCTCGAGGAGCAGGCGGTCCACGCTGTCACTGTTCCTGGCTGCAAAGTCGGCCATCGCCAGCATCACCTGTGCGTTCTGATACATGACCCACAGGCCCTTGGGGCCCTCCATGCGCTGCCATGCGTCCTCGGGAGTTGCGCTGAGTCCTTCTTTCCAAAGGAAATGATCGCTGAGCTCACGAGCGCTCCAGTCGGGGCGCAAGCGCGCAAGAAGCGAATCCCAGGATTGTGCGTTGCGACGCCAAAGGCTTTTCCGCCATCGGAAGAAATAAAACCCAAGGCCCAAAACTGCTGCAATTTGGAGCAAAGTCAGAATCATTGGTGATCCTCAGAGTGGGAATTGGTAACCACAAAAACCGGTCAACACAACCCGCTCGACTTTCTTCGTACTATTACTAGTAACAGAAAACTCTCCACTTGCGGGAAAAACTTTGCCTTTCTACCTCTTTAGTTGTAGAAGGTACCGTCTGAGAGGTAAGCACACCCAGGTTACCGACGAGTCCCATTTTGTCCATCCGGTGGTACTGGGGCCGGGGGCGTGGCGGGCGCGAAGGACGTTGATGGCCTGAGAGACGATGGAACAGGGTCCGAGCGTAGTGGCTGTTTGCGATTCGCGGTGCGCCCGGCGCAGGCCCTGCAGGCTGCTTCGTGAGTCAAGCGCAACAATGAAGGCGACGCGCAGGCGCGCGAAAAACAACGAGCACAAGAGCGATGGGCTTGCAGGGTATGGCCGTCGAGGGGAGCGGGTGGTCCATCGCCAGGCTGTGGCAGGATCAACCCTGCCATAGGGTTGGGGCCGGTCGCAGTTTGCAAGCAGCATGGTTAGCCCCCGCGATTCCGCGATTTGGCAATTGTGGAATCGGTGAGCGCCATTCGGGTGGTCCTGGCGGTTCCGGCCACAGCCAACAGAAAACCTTGCATTTGGGGAGTGAATTCCCGACGCTGGGCCTCCTTGGTGGCAAAGGAGAATACCCAGTAGAGCAAGGAGCAGAGATAGCTGGCCATGACGATCTGATTCAAGTAGCGATACTGCTGCCCCATTCCCTGGTGCGAATGCAGAATCTCAACGGCAAGGCTGACAAGGGAATAGAAGCCGAGTCCGGTGGCCACCTGAAGCTCACGATCCCGCCAGCCGATGGAGAGCAACTGGCTGCAAGCAACCAGCGTCAGGAAAAACAGAATCCTGAGAATCGAGGCTGTCTGCTGCACATGCACCAGAGTGCGCCACTGCGGAGGCAAACCGCCGAGGCCATGAATGCCGGAAAACGGCCAGACAGCGGCGCCAACAGCCACGATTAGAACTGCAATGACCAACAAGGCGATGCGGGGCAGAGAGGCCCGCATGGGACGGAGGATCGACCAGGCAAGTTCGACGAGGACACAGAATTGCAAGGCAGAATCGAGAACCAGCCCTACCAGATAGGTGGTGGTGAAAGCGGACGGGAAGAGACGCTGAATCGCGTAGTTCCCGAGATCGCCGACCAGCCCCCAAACTATGAAGATGCAAAAGACCGGGAATGTTCGCCAGGCACGCCTATAAAGGAGCAGCCCGATTATTGCTGCCTCGACCGCCATACCGGCAAACCAAAGTGTATTGTCCAGACTCACCGTCAACATTCCGCCCCAACTCATCCTTATCGGCGCAATGGTTCAGTTTAGCAGTGAATGTTTCGCGGTTACGTGGCACCAATCTGGTTACTTCGGTGTTCGCCTTGCAGCCCTCCGTCCGATATGGCGGAGGGCGAAGGGCTTAGCGTTGCGCAACCATCGATTTTGCCGTTATGGTTCAGGCTGCTACTTGTCCCGGCGGCACCGGAGGCAGCGGNNGGGGCAACGGGGTCATGGGAGAGGCGATCGCGACGACATTGCCCGGAGGCACCGGAGGCAGGGGGGGCAACGGGGTCATCGGAGAGGTAACTGCTGCCGCGAATGCGGTACTGGTAACCATTACTGCGGCCAAGATGGCAAAACGGACTTTCAACGCATTGTAGGTCATCGCTTACATGCTCCCGGGTGGATGGATTTAGTACATAAATAGTAACCTAAAAGTTGCACCCAGTCTACAACAAAGGTAACTTTCTTCAACAACGAACAAAAATTCGGTTTCTGGGCCCCGCTCCCGTGACAGGGGTGGCCTGAGGTGCGTTGAGGCGCGAAATCAGGATGCAAAGGGCCGGGTTGGGCCCTGGGGCGGTATCTTAATGAGGAGCGGAATAGCATTGGATTGAGGTCGAAACGTTGATTCCCGAGCTACGCAGACGATTCAACGAGGGGTTCAGGCCGGAGGGATATGCGCGGTTGCTGACGGCGCTGCAGCAGCGCTGCGGCACGCGCGTGGAGTATCGGATCGCCGAAACTCCGGTCTTCCTGCCCCAGGCACTGCTCGAGGAGATGGCGGCAGCGGGGGCTGAGCTGACGCACAGGCTGATGGGCAATCCTGCCTACCTGGCGGCGGCGCGGCAGGCGATTCCGGCAGAGTACCGCGTGGGGGGCGAGACGGCTCACCCCAACTTTCTTACCGCGGACTTTGCCCTGGTCAGGGATGCGGCGGGGGAATTGGTTCCCCGGCTGGTTGAGATCCAGGCATTTCCCTCGGTGTACGGCTACCAGGATGTTCTGAGCACCGCCTATCGGGACGCGTATGGCCTGCCGGAGACGCTGGGCAGTTTTCTGGGGGGATTGGATGAAGCCGGCTATTGGGCTTTGCTGGGGCGGACGATTCTGGGCGGCCACGATCCGGAACAGGTGGTGCTGACGGAGCTGGATCCGGAGCACCAGAAGACGTGGCCGGACTTTGCGGTGACCGCGCGCCGGCTGGGGATTGCGGTGGTGGATATTCGCAGCCTGGAGGCGATTGGGAACAAGCTGCATTACCGTGACGGCGGCGGACGGCTGGTTCCCATCGATCGCATCTACAACCGGGCCATCGCCGACGAACTGATGGCGCGGCATGTGCGGCTGCCGTTCGACCTGACCCATGCCTGGGATGTGGAATGGGCAGGCCATCCGAACTGGTACTTTCTGATCAGCAAGTTCTCGATTCCGTGGCTGTCGCGGCCGCCGTGCGCTCATCCGGCGGTGCCTCCAGCGGTGTTTGTGAGCGATTTTCTGGAGGGGAGCGGGCGGGAAGAGCTGGCCGCGGCGGGCGTGGACCTTCCATCCGTGAGCCGGCCGGCCGCAGCGGGACCGGAGACGGTTTATGGCGAGCTTCTGCTGAAGCCACTGTTCTCATTTGCGGGCAAGGGGATTGAGTTTGACCCCACGCAGGGGCAACTGGAAGAGATTCCGGCCGGCAAGCGGGGAGAGTTTCTTCTTCAGCAGCGAATGCGGTTTGTGCCGACCATCGAGACGCCGCAGGGGCTTACGCAGGCCGAGATCCGGATTCTGTATCTTTGGCCGGATGGCGGCAACCTGACCGCCGCATTGTCGCTGGTGCGGCTGGGCCGGGGAAAGATGATGGGCGTGGACCACAACCGGAATCAGGAGTGGGTGGGTGCTTCGGCGGCATTTTTCCCCGGCAATCCTACCCCGGCGCCCCAAAAGTAAACACCGGTTTTCGGGTCCGCTTGCGGATGGATGCAGGTTATTTTTCCCGGATATATAAAAAACTGGACAGTGCCAGGTTC
>PLGM01000222.1:0-9448 GCA_003139795.1 Acidobacteriaceae bacterium
TATATTATGCGAGGTTCAGTAGATCATGCTGCCAGTTGGTCACAGCGGATTGATGTTTGCCTGTGCCGGTCATCCAGAAGATATACCGTTCGTCCCTATTCAACTCCATCGCGGCAAGTACCACAGCGACAACCACAGGCGGGATTGGAACTGAAACGTCGGTACCCGTCTTCTGGCGACTGGTCACCATGCGATAAAGGTCGCCAACCTTCCGCAGTTCGTGACGTTCGAGGGTGACGGCATCTACGATTGCCAGCCCCGTGTGCCGCATCAACTGTATCAGCGCATCGACGCGGATGGCCTTGTCGCCCTTGAACTCGACAGGAATGACCTCCAACAGTCTCTTGTACTGCGTCTCCGTCAGCAGGGTGGGAGTCTCGACGAGCTTGATGGCGGACAGGGTTGGAACACGATCCATCAACCGCGCGTCGTAGCAGTATTTGAAAAATGCTTTCAGCCGTTCCTGAACTTTGCTGCGGGTGGTCGAGGATGGGTACAGCCTATCCCAGTCGGCGCGGAACTCGGTCAGGTCTTCTTTGCCAACTTCGTGCGGCAGGAACTTCGACCGCTTCGCCATGCACGACTCGAACCGATTCAGCCCCCGCTCGTATTTCATGAGCACGTCCCTTGACACGCCCTCGGTCTTTTTGTCGGTGAGGAAGAGTTGGATCATGCGCTCGATTGTCTTGAGCGAGTCCGGCTCAATCTTGACTACCGCCATGGGGTCTACCGCAAACGACGCCTCAAGGCTTCGCCTACGCTCCTCCGCCGTCTTCCAAAAGCGTGTGTGGGCACTCTGCCGGTACTGCTTCCCAGCGAGGGTGTAGCGAAGATGTTTGGCGCACCTGCAACCCTTGTACAGTTCGTCGCCACGAAACTTGCAATCCTGCGAGTGCGGACGAAGATCACAACAGATGGGATAGTCGAAACGGTGAGGGTGCTGGCGTTTGTGCTCATGAGTAGAACCCTTGCACACAATTAGCACAAGGATCAAGCACTTACGTCTAAGTCCTTTAGTATAAGTAACTTAAAAGTGGAGGCGCGGGCCGGGATCGAACCGGCGCATAAAGGTTTTGCAGACCTCTCCCTTACCACTTGGGTACCGCGCCTTGGCAGGGCTGCCTCATTGCATGCACATCGCTCCAAACCACCGTAGCCAACCCGGCGGGCGCCGGAGGGCGGAATGGAGCGGGAGACGAGATTTGAACTCGCGACCCTCGCCTTGGCAAGGCGATGCTCTACCACTGAGCTACTCCCGCTTGTTGCAGTACTGAGTATACCGGGCGGCCGAAATGAGGTCAAACCACGATAGAGGCCGCGCTTGCGGCAGGCCAGGCCACGCCTGAGGCCGGCAAAGCCAAATCGGGCCGCGAACCTTTCTCCTCCCGCACAATCTCCCCGTCGCGCATGTATAAAATCCGGCTGGCGATGGACGCCGCCTCAGGATTGTGCGTGATCATCAGCGTGGTCTGGCCCAGTTCCCGGTTCGACCGCAGCAGCATTTGGAGCACCGCATCGGAGTTTTGGGTATCCAGGTTGCCGGTGGGTTCGTCGGCCAGCACAATGGCCGGCCGCGCAATCAGAGCGCGCGCAATGGCCACCCGCTGCTGTTCGCCTCCGCTCAGCTCCGAGGGCCGGTGCTTGAGACGCCCCTGGATCGACAAGAGGTCGCAGAGACGGTCAAGGTGTTTGAGGTCCAGCGGTTCCTTGCGGCCGCTGACGGCGTAGGCAATCTCGATGTTGCCCATGGCCGAGAGCGTAGGCAGCAGGTTGAACTTTTGAAAGACGAAGCCGATGCGATGCCTGCGCAGCCGCGTGCGCTCACCGTCGCTGAGAGTGGCAAAGTCGATGCCGTCGATCACCACGCGTCCCTGGGTGGCCTTGGTTAGGCCGCCAAGCAGGTAAAAGAGCGTTGATTTGCCCGAACCGGAGGGGCCCACAATGGCCACAAACTCTCCTGCATCGACGGCAAGCGAAACGCCGCGGACTGCGGTGACCTGGATTGGACCCGAGCTATAAACCTTGGTCAGGTTTTCAGCAAGAATGATCGGCGATGACGATTCGGACTGCACATTTCCCATTGTAAATGCGACTCCCGCCCGGCTGCTCCCTTAGAATGACTATGCACAGATATCCAACGCAGGATTCCCCTCGAATGACCGTCGATCTGAAATCTACTCTTGTGACTTCTCTTGAAGGCGCCGCCACGCAGGCAGGCCTGGTTCTGCTCTCAGCCACCAAGGGCAGCAACTTCCACGGCCGGCCCACGGCGGTCTTCCAGCTCGGGCTCGCCGGCGACGAACTTGCCGGACGCTCTCTCCGGCTGGAGCTGAGCGAGGCGTTCGACTTCGACAAGCCGGACCTGCTTCCCACCATGACGGCCCACCTGGCGGGGGAAGCCAGGCGGCTGCGCAATCCCCGCCCCGAGTGCTACGTGACCCTGGGCGGTCTGCCGCTGGCCTTCGGCCAGTTTCAGTGGCCTTTCCACCTCTCAACCTCCGGCGCGGACACCCATATCGTCCACGGCGAAATCCACCTGGCCGACGGCAGCGCAAACAACCTGCACGCCAAGGTTGCCGCCTCGGTCACCCTGACCTTTGCCGAGATTGTGCCCGCCATGGAGCAGCCCTATGCGGAGACCTTTGTCTACAACGCGGTCCGCAAGACGGTGGATCTTGGGCAGTTGGAATTTCTGAAGTCCGGCAACCGCCAGCCGGTGCCGGTGACCACCCGCTACTACAGCCGCTGGCAAAAGAAGTTCCTGTTCACCGAGACCAACGACGCGGAACGCCTCGAGTACCTGCTGCGCAAGGTCTACTGGCTTTCCGGGGTGCTGGGCGAGGGCAAGCCGGTATGGATTGCCGACCCGCGCGACGCCCAGTACCTGAATACGACCGAGGCCGATCTGCTGCGCATGGCCGGGCACGAGGCCGGCGATGGACTGCTGGCGCTGGAAGGCGAGTTTGCCGCAGCGACGCCGCAACTGCTGGCCCGCGCACCGGAGTACGAGGCCACGCTGGAAGCGGCGCTGAACTTTACCAAGCCGCAGTTCAACGAGTCGATGCGCTCCGGCAAAGCAAATATGTAGGAAGGCAGGCGCCCGCGCAGGCGCGGAGCAATGAAAATAGTGGGGTGGCTGCGCCTGGGCAGAGGCTGCGCTGACGCCAGGCAGCGCAACCGAGCAAAACGAAAAGGCCAGGATTGGAATCCGCCGCATCGACAGGCTCCGGTCTTGAGGGCACACGTTCCTGTGCCCGCCAGTTGCCGGCGGCATTCCCTCTCTACCGGGACACTGACGGGGCCGGAAAGGCTCCCGCGGCGCCCGGCTGTGAATCAGGAGTGCTGGAGGTGGGGGAGCGGATCGACGCGGATTTTGTTGCGCCTGCCAATCTGCCAGAGGTCGTACTTAGCCTGCATGCTCAACCAGACTTCGGGCGAGGAGGTGCCGAAGGCGGCGGCCAGGCGCACGGCCATCTCCGGCGAGACGGCGGCTTTGCCGTTGAGGACGCGTGAGAAGGTGACCCGGCCCACGCCCAGATGCTCGGCCGCAGCCGTTACGGTCATCTCGCCGAGATACTCCCGAATGACTTCGCCGGGATGCGGAGGGTTGTACATACGCATGGTGCTCTCTCCTCTCAGTGATAGTCCTGGTAATCGATCAAGTGGGTAACCATATTTCTAGCTTATCCACTCCATCCGGGATAGGTTGGCTCGGTATGATTCGGGATCATCGGCAATCAGCGTGAAAAATGATTCGGGTGGGTATACGCCTTTATTGGAAGCTGAGGCAAGTGCCACATACATCAGCGTCATGGAGTCTCGAAGATGCGGCAGGCTGACGTATATCTCGCCTGCGATTGCGCCGTCCGCATAGCGAAAAGCCGTGGAATCTGGGTCTATCGCTGCTATCTCTAGGAGGCGACAAGTTACCCATTTTGGAACCTCAATTCTTCGCTTTGCGAAGTAGGCTACCAGTTTGTTTGAGAGTTTCGCCAGATCGTGACCACGGGTCGGCTCGATGATGCTCTTGACAGCCAGTTCAAGCCAGTGACGAAAAAGAAAGAGTACGGGAGTGCCCAGTCGATAATCTTCCACTTTGCCGCTAAGGATACTCTGGATAAGTTGGTTTGCCGCATCAAAATACTGCTCAACCATTTCCCAGGTCGTACCACTTGGGAGAGACCATCCACCGAACATGAATCCCTTTGGACCAGACCACGGGTCTTCCCTCTCGGAATCGGCTGATGGTTCCTCAAATAGTGACCGTTTCATGGAGTCTTCCATTGGCAGTCCGACCTTTCTTTGCTCGCGCCTTCACGTCCTCGGGAGGTCAGTCAAAAGCGGCACCTTGAGCCGGTGCGGAAGAACTTCTCCAGCCCCTTGTGCGCAAAGCTCGTGATCACAGAAGGAGTGTATCGCTTAACGATACAGAAGTCAAGGTGAGACGTTCAGAGGGCTGGTGGGAAAGCATCCCAGGTCTTCCGCCGCGGCGAATTTTGGCCATGGTCAGGCTATCCGCGGCGCACCTTCAACGAACGGAGGCGGAGGCGGCGGGTAGAGTATGTTTCCCAGCGCCTGGTAACGGCCGCCGTAGAAGATCAGCGCAAACTCCCTGATCGCGGTGCTCACAGGCCCTCCAAGGCAGATGCTGGCCAGCAACGCGAAGCCGAAGGCAACAATACCGAAGAAGGCCTGGAGAACAATGCCGGCAACCGCGGCTGCGCCCGTCGCATCCGCGAAGGCCGAGTGAAGACCGTATTCAAGGGCCGCAAATGAACCGGCCAGGGCGAGGCCCGGGAGGATGAGCACGACGAACAAAGCGACCATCGCAATCAGCGGCAGCACCACGCGCAGCAGCGCGTAAACAAGAAACTGCTTCTTCTCGGCCTTGATGCGAGCCCACGCGCGGGTCCACGCCTGGCCGGCGGTTGCGTTGTCCAGCGCGAAATGCGGGAGCATGCAATCGCGCAAAATGAGGTCGATTACAACCGCAGCCAGCACCAGCAGAAGGATGATCGGAATCAAGGGCAACAAGAGGGACAGCAACAACCCGATATCGGGTTGGCCGCCCTGGGGAGTGTCACGAATCAGCCGCCAAAACCCGGCCACGAACGGAAGCGCGACCAGCACCAGCAAGAGCAGAAAGCAGAATCCCACTGCCACGTTCAGCCAGAAAAAACGCATCGCCTGCGATCGATAGAGCCGCCAACCCGGCCGAATCTCCCTGGTGTTGTGGATCAGGCAATGAAAGAAGGCAAACCGCAGGCGCGTGATCAGATAGAACACCCAAAGCGACAAGAGAAGCGCCAGCAGCACGGCCGCCACACCTGCCGCGATCATGACCGGCTCAATGTGGAACGGAGCGGAGATGACCGGTCCATTTCCCGATGTGTTGGCACCGTGCGAGGAGGAATGGGAACTGCTCCCAAGACCTTCGGTGACGATCGCGACCAGCCCGAGCTTCAGATAAGTTCCCCAGGTGAATGGCCTGAAGAGGAAGTCCCTGGTGCGTTGAACGGCAAGCGAAACGGAATCCACGGCAGAGATGGCGCGCATATGAGACCTTTCAGGGAACGGCACAGCGTAGCACAGAGGTACGCGGAATTCATCCGCGAAGTTCCGCAGCCGGGTGCGGCATCGCGCTCCACCAGGCGTCGAATGCCGCAAGGGATCGCTCACATTGCAAACGATGCCGCTCTTTCTTGTCGCGAACCTTCCTGCGCAGCTCTTCCTCGAGCGGTTCCAGCAGGTCGAAAGTGATGTTGGCGGGCTGAAAGCTCTTGGGGTCGGCGTGGGTGACGTAGTGGACCAGGGAGCCGAGGGCTGTGGCGCGGGGGACGGGCGTGGGCTCTTGGCCGCGGGCGAGCGATGCGGCGTAGAGGCCGGCGAGCAGGCCGGTGGCGATGGACTCGGTGTAGCCCTCGACGCCGGAGAGCTGGCCGGCGAAGAGGATGGTGTGATCCATGGCGGCGCTTCGTTCCTCACGGGCTAAAGCCCGCCCGTCATTGCGGAGCGTTTGCGGCACGACTGAAGAGGCTGCGGAAAAACTCGAGATTTCGTGCGAAATCGGCGAAAAGCGTCCCTCCGGGGATAAATGGGTGGGTTGAAACCCACCCCTACCAGCCCGCATTGATCCTGTTGGCCTTATGCGGGGGTTGAAACCCCCGCCTCCCTCCGGATCGAGTTTTTCCGCAGCCTGTGAAGTCGTGCCCTGACACTTCGTGCTTTCGATTGAATGCGGCTTCAGGCGCAGGGTTTCGTCGAGCAAGAGAGGGGCGCAGATATAGGTGTTGCGATGAATCTGGCCGTAGCGCAGGAAGCGGGCGGTTTCGAGGCCGGGAATGAGGCGAAGAACACGGGCCTGTTCTCCAAACTTCAAATGATTCTGGAAACCGACCAGGTTGTAGCTGTCGGCGCGCAGGTTCTCCTTGCGCAACTGCACCACGGCCCAGGGTGTTTTGCCGGTGCGCGGATCGCGCAGGCCCACCGGCTTCATGGGGCCGAAACGTAACGTATCGCGGCCGCGCCGGGCGAGGATCTCGATGGGCAAACAGCCTTCGAAATACTCCAGCTTCTCCCACTCCCTGGCTTCGGCGGCCTCGGCGGCGAGCAGGGCGTCAAGAAAGCGGTCGTACTCCTCGCGGTCCATGGGGCAGTTGATGTAGTCGGCGGTGCCCTTGTCCCAGCGCGCGGCAAAGTAGACACGGTCCATGTCGATGGTTTCAGCGTCGACGATGGGGGAGATGGAATCGTAAAAGGCCAGGTGGCCGGAGCCGGTGATGCGCTCAATCTCACGGCTCAGGGCTTCGGAAGTCAAGGGTCCGGTAGCCAGGATGGTCAACTGCGCTGCTTCGGGATCTTGAGGATTGGGCGGGTCAAGGTGCGTGACCTCTTCGCGGAAGACGCGGATCTTCGGCTCGGCGGCAATCGCTTCGCCAATGCGCCGGGAAAACTCGACGCGGTCCACGGCCAGCGCGTGGCCGGCGGGGACAGCGGTCTGGTCCGCGATGCGCAGCAGGACCGAGCCGGCCCGGCGCATCTCCTGCTTCAAGAGCCAGGGCGCGGTGTTGGGCGACTCACTTTTGAGCGAGTTGGAACAGACCAGTTCGCCAAACGCGGTGGTCTGGTGGGCCGGGGTTAGCCGAGGCTTTCCGTCCACGATGGTGCGCATCTCATAGAGGTCCACCTGGCAGCCCAGCCGCGCCGCGGTCAGCGCAGCCTCCGGACCGGCCAGTCCGCCGCCTATCACGCGAATCCTCAATGCGCGGCCTCCATACTTGCGGACGGAGGTTGAGGTTCCTGGTTTCCCACCCGTTGCGCGGATTCTTCCTTGAAAAGCCGCGGAAAGGATGAGGCACGGGGCGAAATTTCAACCGGCTGCGCAACCCCTGCCAAACGCTTGAGCGCGTCTCCGGACATGCGTACATTGCGCCACTCGTCCAGGAATTCGGCTCCCATGGCGCGATAGAACTCGATGGCCGGGGTGTTCCAGTCCAGCACCTCCCACTGCAGGCGGGGGCAGCCCTTCTCGACGGCGATGGCCGCCACCTTTTCGAGCAGGGCCTTGCCGATCCCCAGGCCGCGAAATTCCGGCTGAACGAAGATGTCTTCCAGGTAGAGCCCCGGACGCCCCATCCAGGTGGAGTAGTTGAAAAAATAGAAGGCAAAGCCGGCTGGTTGCCCGTCGCGCTCGGCTATCAGACAGGAATAGAAGGGGTTAGGGCCAAAGCCGTCGCGCAGCAGGTCGGCCTCTGTCGCCGTCACAGCGTGCGGTTCCCGCTCGTAGGTGGCCAGCGCGCGAATGAAGACCAGAATCTGCGGAATATCCGCGGGGGTCGCCGTGCGAATCGTGGTTGCCATACTTTTATTTTAGGGTGTGATACAGGCCACACACAGTTGCCTTGCAGGCGCACTACCATGGAAAAGCAAACGCAGTGGCCTGATCCAACGTGGGATCCCTGACGGCGGGCATTGCAACCTTCGGCCGGGCCCAAACGGTCCAGTCGATTCGGCGTGAACGCAGCTCGAGGCTGCGGCGGGAATTTCACAACCTGGCGCAGACAGTTGTGTTGGACAGTCGATTGGAGTTAACTTGGGTCCTGCCGACGGGAACCATCTCCGGGCTGGGTTTCGCACGGCGGTTGTCCGGTGGCGGATGCAACCGGCTGAAGGCGCCACAAGTGTTTCGGCAGATTTGGTACGACCTCTGGCATGCAGCTGCAAGGGCACACACATTCGGGAAACGCCGTTGGCGTCGACCGGTGCGTGGGCTGCCAAATACGATTTTTGAGCTCGCGGGCAGCCTCGTTCCCGCCGCTCCCAAGGAGAAGAACATGAAACGCACCATTTCACTCTGGCTGGGCCTGCTGGGATTAGCCCTCTTGCCCGCACTTGCGCAGACGCCCGCGCCTACAGGGCCCACGGGCAAGATTCACGGCCACGTGATCAATCCAACCGGGGCGTCGCAGACCGGCGGCACCGTTAGTCTTGTGTCGGGCTCTGGTGCCGGAACGGGCGCGCAAGCCGATAAGTTTAACTTCCCGGTCGACGCAAACGGCGACTATACAGGTCAAGCGGCCCCCGGCACGTACTCCGTGATCTACCGTACGGCGGGTATGACGCCGGACAAGCAGGCGGACAAATTCGACAATGTGAAGATAATTAACGGTCAGGATGTGGTCCAGGACATCGACATGTCCCGCCAGGCGTATATCGACGCTTTGCCCGCAGACCAGAAAAAGCAACTGGAGGATCTGAGAAAGCACAATTCCGAAGCCATGAAGGCCAATGAGGTCATCAAGAACCTCAACGGCGACCTGCGGATCGTCACCCAGGACATCAAGGACGCCGACGCCGCACATGCGACGGCACTCTCGACTCTGGGGGACAAGGCTTCCAAAGCCGATATCGACGCCAAGGAGGCGGAGATCAAGACCGCGAAGTACACGGAGATCCAAACCCTGATGCTGAAGGACACGGCGGCCAAACCGGATGCATCCGTTCTGTGGGCTCAGCTGGGGCAGGCGCAGTCCGGGTTGAAGCAGTATGACGCCGCGGCAGCAACCTTCAAGAAGACCCTTGATCTGGAGGCCGCGTCCAAGAAGCCGAATCCTTCCATCCAGGGTCTGGCCAACAGCGGCCTGGGCGAGATCTATGCGCGCACCAGCAAGGTTCCCGAGGCGACTGCGGCCTATGACGCTGCCGCCAAAATCAATCCAACGCAGGCTGCCTTTTACCTGAAGAACGAAGCGGTCATCTTCTTCCAGACGAACCAGGGAGATGCGCAGGTGGCCGCAGCGACCGAGGCCATCGCGGCCGATCCGACCCAACCCCTGGTTTACTACCTGAAGGGGCAGGGGCTTATCCAGAAGGCAACCGTCGACGCCAAGACGCAGAGAATCATTCTGCCACCGGGGTGCGCCGAAGCTTACCAGAAGTATCTTGATCT
>PLGM01000222.1:9527-9679 GCA_003139795.1 Acidobacteriaceae bacterium
GCCGCGGCGCTGGTTGCGGCCTGCGCAGTCCAGCTGCGGCCCCCGGCCTCGGTCGAGCGCGTTGAGCTTGTTGCGGCGGCAGGCCGGGTACTCGCCCAGCCCCTCTGCGCCGATCGCGATCAGCCTCCATTCGCCCGCTCCACCCGCGACGG
>PLGM01000222.1:9688-14352 GCA_003139795.1 Acidobacteriaceae bacterium
GCCTGGGAGATCATGACCGGCGCCCCTGTTCCAGCAGGAGCAGATGCCGTGGCGATGATCGAACACGTCGAGGTCTCCGGGGGACAGGTGAGGCTGCTCCCGTCCGGCAAATTGACCCAGGGCGAGAACATTGTGGTTCAAGGCGCCCAGGCTCGCGAGGGAGAGGAAATGCTCCCGGCCGGGACCGCGATCGCGTCCGCGCAGATTGCCCTTGCCGCGGCCTGCGGNNGCCCGCTCCCGGTCAGATCCGCAACTCCAACGCCTCCATGCTGGCAGCAATGGTTGCCGCGGCGGGCGCCGAGCCTTGGGTGTTGCCCACTGCCACGGACGACGCTCGATCCCTCGACAGGGCGTTCGCCGACGTCGCGGAGGCCGACCTGCTGGTCATCTCCGGCGGCGTCTCGGCGGGAAAATTCGACCTGGTCGAGCCTGCCCTGGCCCGCGCAGGCGCACGATTCCACTTCACCGGTGTTCGCATCCAGCCCGGCAAGCCGCTGGTTTTCGGGGAGTTGCCACGCAACCGCAACGTCGACTCACAGGCTTTCGGCGCGGGGCGCGCTTTACCATTCTTCGGCCTGCCCGGCAATCCCGTTTCTTCTGCCGTTACGTTTCTGCTTTTCGCGGCGCCGATGCTGGCCGCGCTTGCAGGCCGGCGGGATGGCGGTCCGCGTTTTGCACTGGCGAGGCTGGCCTCAGAGACCGGCAAGCACGGAAAGCCGGGCCTCACTCGCTTTCTGCCCGCCTTTTGCACTTTTGGCGTGCCGAACGGTCAGGTCCCGGAAGTCGCGCTCGTCTCCTGGCAGGGATCCGGCGACCTGGCTGCGCTGGCCCGCTCCAATTGCTTTCTGGTGGTGGCCGAAGAGGCCCATCGACTTGAGGCGGGCGCAATCGTCCGCATTCTGCTTGCCTGAGGAGCCCTATGCCCGAACCTTCGCAACCGCAACTCTCGCATTTTGATTCGTCCGGCCGGGCAGGCATGGTGGACGTAAGCGCCAAGCAGCTTACCCGGCGCAGCGCCACAGCCTCGGCCTTTGTGGAGCTCTCGGCGGCAGTGCTTGCGGCCTTGCCCGCCAACCCCAAGGGGAATCCGCTGGAGGTGGCGCGTTTCGCCGGCATCCAGGCAGCCAAGCGCACCGCAGACCTGATTCCGATGTGCCATCCTCTGCCGCTCTTCCATGTGGATGTGCAGGCAGAGGTCGTGGATGGAGGCGTGCGCATCACGGCGACGGCTGCCACCGTGGGCCCCACCGGCGTGGAGATGGAGGCTCTTACCGCTGCCGCCGTGGCTGCCCTCACCGTCTACGACATGACCAAGGCCCTCGACAAGGCCATCGTGATCCGCAACGTGCAACTCGAAGAAAAATCCGGCGGCAAGAGCGGAGACTTCCTGAGAGATGCAAGCCGCGCGTAATTTAGCATCTGGCGGCCTTCCGCCAGTCCCCGCAAATGCACTACGATTTTCCTTCCGCCTGAAGGAGGCTCCATGACGCGCTCCACGATTCTTGCTGCTTGTCTTGCCCTGTCCTGTCTTGCCGCCACCGGGGCCGGCGCCCAGTCTGTTTCCGTTTACCAGACCACCCCGGACCTGCTTGAGGCTTTGGCACAGCGCGAGTCGCTGCATTTCTCCACCAAAGCCACACCGGCCGCAAGCGCCCCGCTGATCACCGTGGACGACGCGCAACGCTTCCAGGAGATCGACGGCTTTGGCGCGTCGCTGACCGACGCCGCAGCCTGGCTGTTGGCCAAGAAGCTCACCCCGGCGCAGACCGACGCGACATTCAAGACGCTCTTCAGCCGCAGGGACGGCATTGCGCTGAGCTTTCTGCGCCAGCCCATCGGCTCCTCCGATCTGGCGGTGACCTTTTACTCCTATGACGACCTGTGCCAGCAGACGGCAAAGGCCTGCACAACGGCCGCCGGACAGGCCGACCCAAATCTCGACCACTACTCACTGCAGCACGACCAGGAGTACATTCTGCCTTTGCTCAAGAAGGCATTGACCATCAACCCTTCGCTCCACGTGATGCTGACGCCTTGGAGCCCACCGGGCTGGATGAAGACGTCGGGATCGATGCTGGGATCGAGCGCGGACGGCAAACAGCCATCGAGCCTTCGGCCGGAGTTCTACGCGGCGTTTGCCAGCTACCTGGTGAAGACCGTTGAAAGCTACCAGGCAGCCGGCGTGCCGGTGTGGGCGCTGAGCGTGCAGAATGAGCCGCTCTTCGCCCCACCCACCTACAGCGGGATGCAGATGCTGGCCGCCGAACAGGCAGCGTTCTTCGGCGACGGCCTGGGCCCGGCTCTGGCCGCCGCGCGCCTGAACCCCAAAGTCATGGCTTACGACCACAACTGGGACCGGCCCGACTATCCCGAGACGGTGCTGAAGGACCCCAAGGCCGGCGCACTGGCCGCGGGAACAGCGTGGCACCACTATGGCGGCGACCCATCCGTGATGACCAAAAACCACGAGGAATTCCCGCAAAAGGATCAATGGGTGACCGAATCGAGCGGCGGCGCCTGGCAGAAGGGAAATATCTTCGCCGAAGAGGCAGCCGAACTGATCGCTGTAACGCGCAACTGGGCAAGGAGCTACGTGCTGTGGGCGCTGGCTACCGACCAGAACCACGGCCCCTTTGTGGGCGGCTGCGACACCTGCCGGGGGCTGGTCACCATCGACCTCACCAATCCTGAGAATCCGCGAGTGAAGCCGGAACTCGACTACTACGTGCTGGGCCAGGCGAGCAAGTTCCTGCAACCCGGCGCGGTCCGCATCGCGTCGGATGAACCCGGAGAGTCGCAGTTGAAGGACGTGGCCTTCCGCAATCCCAACGGGACGGTTGTGCTTTACACGTTGAACGCCGGAACCGCGAGCCAGGAGCTGCGCATCGGATTCCATGGAAAAACGGCGGTAACCACCTTGCCCGCAGGGGCGGTGGCCACATTTGTTTGGAAGCCCTGACCGGGAAGGAGGGCCACCCTCCAAGGTCTCTGACCGCGTGAATTCGTACGTGTGATTGAGTGTCGCGGCCTCCCACCCTAGGCGCAAAAACAGAGGCGCGCTGCCCCGACCCTGAGGGTACCCCGGCACCCAGGTGGGGCACCCAAATTTGGCATAACAGCCAGCGGTCAGAGACCTAGTGCGGCAAAGGCGGCTTTGTGCCGGCTGGGGGCGGAGCCTGGGGCGGACGCGGGCCGTCATGCTCATCCGGCGGGATGACGAACGGCTCGGGGCCCAGATGGCCGCGATGGCAGGTGCCGCAGGTTACGGGCGCCTCGGAGCTTTCGATCCTGGACACATAATTCCTGTTGATGTCCTCGGTCATGGTGTACATCAGCCGCGCCGTCGCCTTCTCGGGCTTGGAGTCGTCGGCAAAGTTGAGCTGCGGGCGGCCGTTGGGACCGATGTTGTTGGGGTCCGGGGTGTGGCAGGTGCTGCAATGCACGCCCAACGATCCCTCCCATTGCTCCATGATGTCGCGCACCTGCTGACCGGTCAGGTTTTTGGGCAGCACTTTCAGGTTGGTGGGTGCAAGATAGGTGCGGGGCGGCGGCGGTGGTGGTGGGCCGCCTGCCGGATTTTGTGGACCTTGCGGGGCTTGGGCGACCGTGGCGACGGCGAAGACGGCCGCTGTCAGCAGGGCAGTCGCAGAGGCGGGCAGGGCGAGTGAAGATGGCTTCAAGTGGGAAGTTTCCTTGCGGATTGGGATGGTTCTTTTAATGGACGGAATTCTACCCAAGAAGGATGCATTCCCCGGTCAAGCTCTTCGGGCCGGAGACGCATTTGTTTCCGGGCAGGGCGAAGCGCAGGGGCCGGTCCGCCGCCTCGTGGACGCCGATGCGAGCCGTCACCAGCACTTCAGAGACCGCGAAGCCATCGTCGCGCACCTGGAGCGGCGAGGCGGGATCGGCCAGATCGAGGCCATTGTGTCTCAAACGGGTGAGGCCGAGCGCCTGGCAGAGCCGGCTGGGTCCGGAGGCGAGGAGCTTGGCCGGCGCTCCGGGCGCAAGACCTCGATTCAGGGCCATTTGGCCGGCTCCAGCCACCGGCTCCAGAGCACGCAGGAGCATGCAGCCGGCGCGGCCCTCGGCCTCGCAGGATATATTCATGCAGAAATAGCGGCCGTAGATCGCATAGACATACGCATGCCCCGCGGGGCCAAAGAGGACGCGGTTGCGCGGCGTGGGGCCGCGATGGGCGTGGGCAGCCGGATCGGGCGGGTCGTTGTGCGGGCCCAGGTAGGCCTCTGCCTCTACAATCCGCCCTGCCAGCAGCCTGCCGCCCGTCCGATGGGCCAGCAACTTGCCCAGCAGGCGCGGGGCCACTTGCTCCGGCGGCTCCGCAAAGAAGGCGCGGGGAAGCAGCCGGCCGGGCATGGTCTCCCAGGTCTCAAGATCGAGACCCCCTTCGACAAGCTCAGGGCAGGCTTTCGGCAAGCTCAGGGCAGGCTCTGGGGCACCGAGCATTTGTTGGCAGTCCGGCGCAGGTTTCATCCCGTTTTACTTGCGCGCTTTCTTCCATTCCTTGATAAGGGCCAGCACCTCTTCCGCGTGGCCTTCAGGCGTGACCTTGGGGAAGATGTGCAGCAGGGTCTGGTCCGGGCCGATCACGAAGGTCGTCCGTTCAATGCCCCAGACTTTCTTCCCGTACATGTTCTTTTCCTTCA
>PLGM01000248.1 GCA_003139795.1 Acidobacteriaceae bacterium
AGAACTTGGCACTGTCCAGTAAGTCCTCATCCGTTGTGAATGAAAGATCACCATCGCTCCAGAGGCTTCCCACTCACTTTCCAATCACGTCGATCGCCACCGAAATCGTCTTCGGCGGCATGCAGATATTCTTGTCGCATGCCTGAAAGTGCAGCTTCGCCTCCACCAGGTGATTGCCGGCTTCAGACACAATCCGCGCCTGAATCACAAACTCCCCGGTATACACGCTGAGCTTGTCTCCGGGGTCCGGCGGCAGGGTAAACTCCGTCCCCGCCGGATAGCTTGCCCCCTCCAGCCGCACGCCCGCGCCCTCCGGAATCCAGAACGTCGTGGGAATCAGGAACTCATCCTTTGGCGTGTGCGAATTGATGTGCAGTCCATGCGCAATGCGGAAGTGCAGCGCCACATCGCTGACCTTGCCCGCCGTCACCGTCACCTGCTCCGGGAACAGAAACTCGACCGCCGCGCCCTTCAAGACCGGCCGTCCCGGCGCATCCGCCTGCCCCTGCGCCAGCAAAGCCGCCATCCCCAGCGCCAAAGCCGCCGCAGCGCGAATTCCACTATTCCTTCCCAGCATCAATCTCTACCCTTTTGCCAACTCCGCAACGAACCTGCTGACTCGTCAACTTGCTGACTCGCCAACTTGCTAACTCGCCAACTTGCTAACTCGCCAACTTGTTAACTCGCCAACTCGCCAACTTGCAAACTTGCTAACTCGCCAACTTGTTAACTCGCCAACTCCGCTAACTCCGCCAACCCCGCTAATTCCGCTGCCTTTACTCCCCCAGCGCCTTCTTGATATTCCCCTCGATGTCGTCCTTCGAAGTCAAACCCAGTTGCGCCGCCACCACCGTCCCCTTGCGGTCCACAAAGAACGACGTCGGCAGCTCATCCAGCCCGCCGTAAGCCGTGTCCAGCGAGCCGCCGTCGATCAGCACCGGGTAAGGAATGTGCATCTGCTCGGCCGAGCGCGCAATCTCCTTCTTCTCCTCGCTCAGCTTTTGCGCGTCGTCGCGGTCGATGTCGTCCGCTGAAACGCCCAGAATCTCAAACCCCTGCGCCGCGTACTGGTTCCGCAGCTCGATCAGCCAAGGTGTCTCGATCTTGCACGGCGCGCACCACGTGGCCCAGAAGTTGATCAGCACCGCCTTGCCCTTGTAGCTCTTGAGCGAAACCTTCCTCCCGCTCAGATCTTCGAGAGCAAACTCCGGCGCCGCCTTGCCCGTCAGCGGCGATACATACTTCGCCGCGCCGCCCGCCGTATCGGCCACCAGTTCGCCCTTGGCAACCGAGGCCAGCAGCCGCTCGGCCGCCTGCTTGCGGTACTCGAAGTTGGCCCACCCCGCCCAGGCAAAGATGGCCAGTATGAACAGCACGACAGTGATAACCAGTGTGTTGCGCCTCACGGGGATTCGCCTCTCAGCCCTATTGTACGAGCAACCGATCCGCCCACCCACCGCGGCGCGCCCAAGACAGCAATGCCCCCTGCCGGCTCTTCCACAAATTGGGTACTCCACCGGTGCGCCGGGGTACCCTCAGGGTTGGGGCTCCGCGTCTTTGCTATTGCGCCTGGGGTGGGAAACCACCAGCCCCAATTGTCGTTCGTTCATCCACCGCCGCGAAACCCCGCCCCGAAAGCTGTTACCATCAAAAGCCGATGAGCGAGCAAGCAAATCAGCCCAGCCCCAGCAATCGTGAAGCAGCCAATCTGCAGCCGGCCGCCCTGGTCCGTACCGAAGCCGCGGCCCTCGAAGCCCTCGCCGCGCGCCTTGAAGGCCAGATGGCCGAGCCATTCAGCCGCGCCGTCGAACTGATCCTTCGCTGCGGCGAGTCGAACGGCCGCGTCGTCGTCACCGGTATGGGTAAAAGCGGCATCATCGCCCAGAAGATCGCCGCCACGCTCAGCTCCACCGGCTCGCCGGCCCTGTTTCTGCACCCCGCCGAAGCCGTCCATGGCGACCTGGGCGTGCTCATGCCCGGCGACGTCGTCGTCGCGCTCTCCTCCAGCGGCGAAACCGAAGAAATCCTCCGCCTGCTCGCCATGCTCAAGCGCAAGGGCGACGCCCTGGTCAGCTTCACCTGCAATCTGAACTCGACCCTCGCCCAGGCCAGCGACGTAGCCCTCGATTGCAGCGTCGCGCGTGAAGCCTGCGGCCTCAATCTCGCTCCCACCGCCTCTACCACCGCCATGCTCGCCCTCGGCGACGCCCTCGCCATCGCCGTCAGCCTGCGCAAGGGCTTCCGCGTCGAGGACTTCGCCGAACTCCATCCCGGCGGCAAGCTCGGCAAGCGCCTGGCCCGCGTTCGCGACCTCATGCACTCCGGCGACCAGGTCCCTGTCGTCAGCCCCACCACTTCCATGACCGACGTAATCTACGAAATGTCCTCGAAGAAGCTCGGCATCACCACCGTACAGGAGCAGGGCCTGCTCCGCGGCGTCATCAGCGACGGCGACCTGCGCCGCCTGCTCGAACGCGAAGGCGGCGCAGCCCTCAGCCGCTCCGCCGGCGAAGCCATGAACCCCCTTCCCCGCACCATCGCTCCGGAAGAGTTCGCCGCCACGGCCCTCGCCATTCTCGAAGAGCGCAAGATCACCTCCCTCATCGTCGTAGACGCCCACCAAACCGTCCAAGGCGTCCTCCACCTGCACGACCTCTGGGGCGTGGAATTGATTTGAAAGAGACAGGGATCTGGGAACAGAGATTGTTGACAGGTCGCCGTTCCGGTCCTACGCTTGGATTATGCAGGTTCAGCTCACTCCAGAACAGAGTTCCTTCGTTGACCTGGGAATCCAGGAAGGACGCTTCCGTGACCCGGAAGAGGCCGTGCAGCGGGCTCTCGCGCAGTGGGAAAAGCGGGAGCGTGCTCGCGTTGAGCTGCTGGCCTCCCTCGACCTCGCCGAGCAATCCCTCGACGCCGTGGAGAGAGAGAGCTATACCAGCGAAACTCTCCACGAGCTGGTTGCATCCCTCCAAGAGCGCGGGATCGCCAGACTCGCCAGCACCTGCTAGGAAAATGCTTAATGCCTATATCTTTCGAGAAGGTCTCTTACAAAGATCTTACGAGCCGACAGAAAGAAGCCTATAACTTTCAGAAAGTTTCGGCTCTGCTCGCCGAATTCGGCTATTCGACGATCCGTTTGACAGACGATTGGAATGGAGCCGACTTCATCGCACAACACCGCGACGGTAAGACCTTTTTCAAGGCGCAACTCAAGAGCCGCTTGTCCTTCTACGACAAATACTCTGATAAGGACTTGTACATTTGTTTTGGAAGACCCGGACGCTGGTTCCTTTACCCACATGATGAGTTGCGTGATCAGGTTCTCGCTAAAGGGTTAATGGAAGGAACCGAATCGTGGGAAGACCGTAGGGGCTACAGCTTTCCTCGACTCTCGAAGTTGCTAGCGGAACTGTTAGAGCCGTATCGCATTCCTGCTGGAAGCTATGACGACTGAACGAACCGCCCTCATCACCGGCGCATCCAGCGGCATCGGCCTGCTGACCACGGTCACTCTGGCACGCCGCGGCTGGCGCGTTCTCGCCACCATGCGCGACCTTGCCCGCCGCGAAAAGCTTGAAGCAGCCGCGCAGGCCGCCGGCGTCCTCGACCGCATCGAGTTCCACGCCCTCGATGTAACCAACCCCGGCCAGATCGCCGCCCTCGCCGCCACGATTGCCTCCCGTCCGTCCCCGCTCCACGCCCTCATCAACAACGCCGGCTTCGCCATGGCCGGTTTTGCCGAGGACGTCTCCGACGCCGAGTTGCGCCTTCAGTTTGAAACCAACTTCTTCGGCGCGGCCGCCGTCACGCGCGCCTTTCTGCCCCAATTCCGCCGCCAGGGCGCGGGCCACATCGTCATGATCTCCTCCCTCTCCGGCCGCTCCGGCTTCCCCGGCGTCGGCAGCTACTCCGCCTCCAAATTCGCCCTCGAAGGCTGGTCTGAAACGCTGCGCCTGGAACTGAAGCCGCTGGGCATCCACGTCGTTCTCGTCGAGCCCGGCTCCTTCGAAACCGATATCTGGACCCGCAACGCCCAAATCTCCACCCGCACCCAGGACGCGCTATCCGACCCGCAATCTCCCAACGCCGCCCGCATCGCCAATTGGCGCTCCCGCATCGAAACCGGCGAGCCCCGCGCCAACCCGCAATTAGTCGCCGACGGCATCGCGGCCATCCTCGACCACCCCCACCCCAAACTCCGCTACGTCTTCGGCAGAGACGCCAAATTCGCCGTTCTGCTGCGCCGTCTGCTGCCCTGGAGCATCTTTGAGCGCCTCCTCATAAAAGCCAGCGGCATCGACGCCTAGCCCACCCCAAGCCGCCCATCCCGGAACATTTAGAATGGGAACTGCCGTATATTGTCTTGCGTCCGCCGCGGCGGACGGGAAAGTACGCCCTCATTTCTATGCATCGCTGGTCCAGGCTTTTTGTCCCCACCCTCCGCGAGGCCCCGGCAGACGCCGAAGTGGCCAGCCACAAGTTCCTGCTCCGCGCCGGCTACATCCGCCAGCTCGGCGCGGGCATCTACAGCTACCTCTTCCTGGGCCAGCGCTCGCTGAACAAGATCATCGCCATCGTGCGCGAGGAGATGGACCAGATCGGCCAGGAGTTCTATCTGCCAGCCATCCATCCCCGCGAACTCTGGGAGCAGAGCGGCCGCTGGAACGCCATTGGCGACAACATGTTCCGCCTCAAGGACCGCAAGGGCGCGGATATGTGTCTCGGCTTCACCCACGAAGAGGTCATGACGTCCATTGCTCGGAATGAACTGCGCAGCTACAAGCAGTTGCCGCAGATTTGGTATCAAATCCAGGCCAAGTTCCGCGACGAGCCGCGCCCCAAGTCCGGCCTGCTGCGCGTCCGCCAGTTCACCATGAAGGACAGCTACTCCTTCGATATGGACAAGGCCGGCCTGGACCGCAGCTTCGATCTCCACGACGCCGTCTACCGCAGGATCTTCACCCGCTGCGGCCTCAACTTCGTGGCCGTCGAGGCGGATTCCGGCGCCATGGGCGGCTCGCAGTCGCAGGAGTTCATGGTCTACACCGACGCCGGCGAGGACCTCATCGCGAGCTGCGACATGGCCGGATGCGAATATGCAGCCAATGTCGAAAAGGCTACTTCGCGACTGGAACCAGTGGTTGAGATGGAACCGACCGGCGACGGAACGCCCGAGCCTGTCTACACGCCTGGCTGCGCGGCAATCCCGGATGTGGCGGAGTTTTTCAAGATTTCGCCGGCTTCGGATATCAAGTGCGTTGCGTACATGGCGGGCTTCATAAGGCCGGGAGCCGTCGCAAGAATACCCATTGTGGCCTTCTTGCGCGGCGACCACATGCTGAACGAAGTGAAGTTTACCGCCTTGGTCGGGGCAAATGAGCTTAACCTTATGATCCCTGAAGAGGTGGAAAAGACCTTCGACGCACCCGGCGGTTACTTGGGACCGATAGGTTTGAATCCCGTCAGCTTGGAGAATTTCGCGCTCGTCCAGAAGCGCGGCTTACTGCCGGAATCAGTTGCGGGCAACGAACACCAGTATTCGCACCTAGGGACGCTCACTCGTCAATACTTTAAGCACCCGGTTGTCATCGTCGACAAGGCACTTGAAGGCCGCAAGAACATGGTTTGCGGCGCAAACAAGCTCGACTTTCACCTGCGCAATGTGACCCCAGGCCGTGACTTCTCATGGACCCTGGTCGCGGACATTCGGAATGTGAATGAAGGTGAGGGGTGTCCGACCAGATATGTTCCAGAACCGGGCGCGGAGAATCGTGTGATTTTTCCGTTTCGGCCAGACGGCTTCTGCGCCGGCTCTCTCGTCGTCGGCAAGGCCGTCGAAGTCGGCCACATCTTCAAGCTCGGCTACAAGTACTCCGAGTCCATGGGCGCGCGCGTGCTCGACGTGAACGGCAAGGAAGTCACGCCCATCATGGGCAGCTACGGCATCGGCATCGAGCGCATTCTTACCGCGGCCATCGAGCAGTCCAACGACAAAAACGGCTTCTGGCTCCACGCCTCCATCGCCCCTTTCACCGTGGTCGTCACGGTGACCAACTCCTCCGATGCGGCGCTCGCCGAGGCCGGTGAGGCGCTCGCCGCCAAACTCGAAGCCGCGGGCCTCGACGTGCTGCTCGATGACCGGGACGAGCGCGCCGGCGTCAAATTCAAGGATGCCGACCTGGTGGGCATTCCCTACCGNNCGCATCAACGTGGGCAAGAAAGCCGCCGGTGGTTTTGTTGAACTGGTAACGCGCTCGACGGCAACCAGCGTGGACGTGAGTTTGAATGAAGCGGTCGCGCTGGTAAAAGAGCGCGTCCAGGAAGATGCACTACTGTTGGCGGCAGAAAGTAGTTTCTAGCTGGTCACTGAAAACTGACCACTGAACACTGACCACTGTTTTCAAGGAGCAGCGATGAAGTTGAGAATCCGATGGGCAAGACCCACGGGAAAGCATGCCTGGGCATCGCTGCTATTGCGTATTGCGCTGATCGCGGTCGCGGCCGTCGTGCTCATCGGCTTCTCCGTCTTCGGCTATTTCTACGTCAAATATCAGCACGTTGTGGACGAGCGGCTCAAGCAGCCCATCTTTGCCAACACCGCCAAAATCTTTGCCGCCCCGCGCGAGGTCCGCCCCGGACAAAAGCTCAACCAGAGCCTCATCGCCAATGAGTTGCGCGAGGCCGGCTACTCCGCCGACGGCGCTTCGCAGGTCTCGCCGTTGGGAACCTACTCGGAGAGCGTGCAGGCCATCACCGTGCGCCCCGGCCCACAGTCCTATCACGCCCCGGACAGCGCTCTAATCCGCATCAATGCCGGCGTTGTGGAATCCATCGCCGACGACCGCGGCCAGCCCCTGGCCAGTTATGAACTCGAGCCGCTGCTCATCACCCGCCTCAGAGAGGACGCCAACCGCACCAAGCGCCGCCTCATCGGCTACAACGAGATTCCGTCCAATCTGGTCCAGGCCGTGCTCGCCATCGAAGACCGCCGCTTCTTCGAGCACAGCGGCGTCAACTATGGGCGGCTCGTGGAGGCCGTCTATCGCGACGTGATCTCCGGCCAGAAGCAGCAGGGCGGCTCCACGCTCACCATGCAACTGGCGAGGAACTTCTTTCTCACGCCGGAAAAGCGCTTCAAGCGCAAGCTCATCGAGATCGTCATCACCTTCCAGCTTGAACACCGCTTCTCGAAGAAGCAGATCTTCGAGATGTACGCCAACGAGATCAACCTCGGCCAGCGCGGCAGCTTCTCCATCGACGGCTTCGGCGAGGCCTCGCAAGCCTACTTCGGAAAGGATGTCCGCCAGCTCGACCTGGCCGAGTGCGCCTTCCTGGCCGGCATCATCCAACGGCCCAACTACTTCAACCCCTTCCATCATTCCGACCGCGCCATCGAACGGCGCAACCTGGTTCTGGACTCCATGGTGGAGACCGGCGCCATCACCAAGGACCAGGCCGAGCGCGCCAAGGCCGAGCGCCTCCATCTCACGGCCGCCAGCGTGGACGCCAGCGAAGCGCCCTACTTCGTCGACCTGGTCCACGATCAATTGCTGCAAAAGCTCGGCGAGCGCGACTTCAACCGCGAAGGCCTGCGCATCTACACCTCGCTCGATCCCGATCTGCAGCGCGTAGCCACCTCGGCAGTTGAATCCACCGTCCACGTGGTGGACGAGCAGGTGGACAAGCTGCACGCACGCCACAAGAAACTCGGCGAAACCTACGGCTATCCGCAGGTGGCGCTGGTGGCGCTGAATCCCCACACTGGGCAGGTGCTGGCGCTGGTGGGCGGCCGCAGCTATGGCAACTCGCAGTTGAATCACGCCATGGCCAAGCGCCCTACCGGTTCCATCTTCAAGCCCTTCGTCTATGCCGCGGCCTTTGCCACCTCTGTGGAAGGCACCGTGCTGCCCGGCCAGGAAAAGCTCTTCTCCGAACTAACCATGCTCAAAGATGAGCAAACCACCTACGATGTGGGCGGGCAGGAGTATACGCCGCGCAACGATGGAGGCGAGTATTTCGGACAGGTGACGGCGCGCTATGCGCTGCAGAAATCGCTCAACAACGCAACCATCGGCCTGGCCGCCCTGGTGGGGTTCGACCGCGTGGCCGCCCTGGCTCGCGAAGCCGGTGTGAAAAGCGCGCGGGGAACGCCCTCGGTAGCTATCGGCTCCTATGACGCCACACCCCTTGAAATGGCCGGCGCATACACCATCTTCGCCAACAAAGGCCTCCATCTCGATTCCTGGATTCTGGCCAGCGTGCGCACCCCCACCGGCGACATCATCGAAGAATACACTCCAACCTCCAGGCAGATCCTCGACCCGCGCGTCGCCTACCTCACCACCAATATGCTTGAGAATGTCATCAATCACGGCACCGGTGCAGGCACGCGCACGCGCGGATTCACCTCGCCGGCGGCCGGCAAAACCGGAACCGACCACGACGCCTGGTTCGCCGGCTACACCTCCAACCTGCTCTGCATTGTGTGGGTGGGCAACGACGACTACACCGACATCAAGATCCACGGAGCCGACGCCGCCGGGCCCATTTGGGCCGAGTTCATGAAGAAGGCCGTGCTGCTGCCGCAGTACTCCGACACCCACGAATTCAACCCGCCCGGGGGCGTCCAGATCGTCAAGATCGACAAGGTCAGCAACCTGCTCAGCGACGAATCCTGCCCCGACGCCTACGACGCTGCCTTCCTCGACGGTACCGCGCCCCTGGTGACCTGCGACCACCCCGCCGACCACCCCTCCGACCACCGCAACCTGCTGCAGAAAATCTTCGGCCTGGGCAAGAAATGACCGGAAACTTGAATCAGTTCGGACTATCCTTCAACCGTCCACATCCGAGCCGTCGGGCATTGGCTGGCAACGCGGGCACGAGAACGTAACGCGTGCGTCCGGCCCCTGGATGCGTCTGCGGATCGACTCTCCGCAGCGTCGGCAAGGCTCTCCGCCGCACCCATAAACCCACAAACTGGCGCTCGGGTCCGCCTCGTGCGTAGTGCGCCGCTTCCTTGCGCCAAACGTCACAATCGTGTCGCCGGAATCCTCCAGCACGTTGGCTTTCACAAGCCTCTGCGCGGCGGCAATCAAGGCCTCAACCTGCTCGCGACTAAGCGCCGCGACCTTGCAGAACGGGCTGATCGCGGTCACAAAGCAAATCTCCGACTTGAAGACGTTGCCCACCCCAGCCAGCACTTCCTGGTGCAGCAGCACATCGCCAATCTCTTCATCTCCATGCGCCAGCACACGTCGCGAAACCTCCGCCGCGTCGAACTCCTCGCTCAGAACGTCGATTGCCGGCGGAGGAATCCTCAGCGCCCGCGCCAGTTCCTGAGCCTTCAGCATCTTCGCCACCGGCACACGAAATCCCACCGCAACGTACTCGCTGTTTTCAAGCACAATCCGCATATTGGCCCGCGGCTGCTGCCACCGTTCGCCGGGGCGATAAATGTGCCAACTGCCGCTCATGAGCATATGAGTAGCCAGCGTCCCTCCGCCGGAAAAATGAATCAGCAGCCACTTGCCGCGCGACTCCACACGCTCCACTGTCTGTCCCTTGAGCGGCGTGTCGTCGTCGAAACGCGTCAGCAGCGGATACGTCGAGCGAAAGCCCGTAACCGGTTTGCCGATAAGCGCGCGCCCCAGTGCCCGCGCCGTGCGAAAAATTGTATCGCCCTCAGGCACGGCTCACCGCACCTCTCCCGCAATCTGGGTGCCCCACTCTCGCGGCGTTCTTGTTTTTGCCGCTAGGGTGGGATTGCACAGATCGAAAGTTTGGGTGCCCCACCCTCGCGGACCGCCGCGGCGGATTTTTGCCGCTAGGGTGGGATTGCACAGACCGAAAGCCTGGGTGCCCCATCCTCGCGGCGTTCTTGTTTTTGCCGCTAGGGTGGGATGGGACAAGGCCAGCCCCGTCACAGCGCGCCTCTCTCACTGCACCCCTTCCGCATTTGCCTCTCGCACCGTCGCCGCCAGCGGAATGCGCCGCAGGTGCATCCCCAGCGGCCCCGGATGAAATCCAGCATCCATCAGGAACCGCGCCATCGGATGCGCCGCCACCGGCTGCCCGTTGATGGTCGTAATCAGCACGCCCTGGTGGCTCGCTCCGCGCAACCGCTCCTGCCCGCGCGAACACAAAAAATGCGCCAGTCCCGCCGCCGCCTGCGAACGCTCCGGCTCCTCGGCCGGCAAAAACACCAGCAAATTCGGGTTGCCGCGCCGCAGCCACGCCACCAACTGCCCGTTGCGCAAAATCACCTCCGCATACGCCGCGCGCGTCAGCAGTCGCGGCGCAGTCTCCGCGTCCTCTTCGGCAACCGGCAGCTCCGGCCAGCGCAACACCGAACCATACGGATTGGCCGGATCGGTGGCCGCCAACTGCACAAACTCCGGCTTCTCCTGGGGCGGCGCGGTGCGCAACTGCCGCAGCAAATCCACCGCGGCCGGCAGCGCAAACTGCGTAGCGCCGAGCCCAGCCACAAAGTACCCGCGCCGGATGCGCCCGCTCTCTTCCAGTGCCTTCAGCACGTCGTACACCGCGCTGAATCCACCCGGCACATTTTCCGCCGCCACTTGTTCCCGCAGCAGCACACCATAACGATTCAGCAGTTGCAGCGCCAGCGCGTGACTCGTCTCAGTTGCTGTCGGGAATAAATCTGGGTGCCCCACCCTCGCCACGTCGTTGTTCTTGTGGCTAGGGTGGGTTCCCACGGCTGCATCCCCGTTGAGCCGCGCGCGCAACGGCAGCAGCGACCAGCGCCCCTGCGCCGTCGGCGGCGTCGTCCTGCGCGACCGGAACACCACCCCCGTCTGCATCCGGCGCGGCGCACGCGCGCTCTCCGGCCTGGCGATGTAAGCCCGCAACGCGTGCATCGAATCGTTGGTGATCAGCCCGCGCCACACCAGGCTCCACAGCGCCTCGATCGTCTCGCCTGGATAGCCGCCGCCCAGCGCCTGGTGCAGCGGATCGAAGAAGCTCGCGCCCGTCGACTCCAGCACCGCAATCAGCTTCTCTTCACGCTCGCTCAGCGGCTCAGCCAGCGGCCTTTGCTGCGCCAGCAACGGCAGCTTGTCGGCCAGAAACAACGCAATGCGCCCGTCCCTCTCGCCAATCGGCTCCACGCCCGCCCACGCCACTTCGCCCGCCGCGATCAGCGTATCGAGCCCTGCCGGCGCATACTCCGCAATTCGCGCCGGCAAAATCGCTGTCTCCACCAGCGACGCCGGCAGCGGCGCTCCCTGCAAATTCTCGATCGTATCCAACAACGCATCCAGATGCGCCGCCCCGCTGCGCCGCGGCGTCAGCAGCCCCTGCCAGTGCGTCAGGAACCGCGCCAGCGTGTGCTGCTCCACCGGCTCCACCTCGCGGCGCAGCCTGGCCAGCGACTTGCGCCGAATCAGCCGCAGCATCTCCGCGTCGCACCACTCCCGATGCAGCCCGCCGGGCCGGAATCCGCCCTCCAGCACGCGTCCCTCAGCCACAAGTTGCCGCAGCGCGTTCTCCACCGCCGCTGCATCCAGCGCAAAACGCTCCGCGGCCTCGCGCAGCGTGAACGGCCCATGCGTGCGCGCATAGCGGCGAACCAGTTCCAGCACCGGATGCGCCACCGGCTCCAGCAGCGCCGCGGCCAACCCCGGCGGCAACGGAATCCCCAGCCCATCGCGGTAGCGCGCCGCATCTTCGGCCGCAAGCAACCGCCGCTCGCCCGCAATGCGCAGTTCCAGCAACCGACGCGACCGCACCAACCGGTCCACCTGCGCCAGCAAATCCGGCGAAACCACGCGCCGCGCCAGTTCCTCCCGCGACAAATCCCCCAATCGCAAACAAAGATCGTGAATGCCGTCCGCCGAGCGCGCGCGATAGGCCTCTACAAGGCACTGCGCCGTCTCCTCCACTTCGGCAATCGCATCCGCATCCAGCAACTCGCGCAGATCCGCTTCGCCCAGCAACTCGCGCAACTGCTCTTGATCGATGGTGAGCGCCTGCGCCCTCCGTTCGGCCAGCGGCGCATCGCCGTCATAAAGAAAATTCGCCACATAGCTGAACAGCAGCGACGCCGCAAACGGCGAAGGCTTGCGCGTCTCCACCACGTGCACGCGCAACTGCCTCTGCTCCACGGCGCGCAGCGTTTCAATCAGCGCGGGCATATCGAAAACATCGCGCAGGCACTCGCGATAAGCCTCCAGCAGCAGCGGAAACTTGGGATAGCGCGAAGCCACGCTCAGCAAATCGTAGGAGCGTTTGCGCAACTGCCACAGCGGCGACCGTGCATCGGCCCTCCGTCGCGGCAGCAGCAGCGCCCGCCCCGCGGCCTCGCGAAAGCGGCCCGCAAACAGCGCCGTCGAGCCCAACTGGCGCAGCACCAGCGCCATCGCCTCGGCGGACTCGACAAGAAACCAATCCGCATCGGGCGGTTCATCGGTATCCGGAAAGCGCAGCACAAATCCATCGTCGCCCCACAGCGTCTCCACCTCCGGCCCGCCTGCGGCGCGAATGCGCGCGCTCACCGCCATGGCCCATGGAATATGAATCCTGCTCCCAAATGGAGTCAGCACGCACACGCGCCAATCGCCCAACTCATCGCGGCAGCGCTCAATCACCACCGTGCGATCGTCGGGCACAGCGCCGGTCGCGTCCTCTTGATCGGAGAGAAAGCGCATCAGATTTTCCGCCGCGCCGGGATCGAGGTCGTGCTCATTCACCAGCCGCGTCAGCGCAGCAGGCTTCGGCAACCCACGCAACTCGCGCACCAGCGCGCCAATGCGCCGCCCAAACTCCAGCGGCCGTCCCGGCCCGTCGCCCTTCCAGAACGGCATCTTGCCCGGCTCGCCGGGAGCGGGAGTCACCAGCACGCGGTCGTGCGTAATCTCCACAATCCGCCACGTTGACGCGCCCAGAATGAACGTCTCCCCCGGATGGCTCTCGAAGACCATCTCCTCGTCCAGCTCGCCCACGCGCACCGCTTTGCCCTCGCTGTACGCCAGAAAAACGCCGTACAATCCGCGGTCGGGAATGGTGCCTGCATTCAGAATCGCCAGCCGCGCCGCACCATCGCGCGCCGTCACCACATTGCGGACGCGATCCCACGTCAGCCGCGGCCGCAGCTCGGCAAACTCGTCCGATGGGTAGCGCCCGCTCAGCAAATCCAGCACGCCTTCAAACGCCGCGCGGCTCAACCCCCCAAACGGCGCAGCGTGCCGCACCAGCTCGAACAGCGCATCCACGCTCACTTCAGGCTTCGTGGCCTCCGCTTCCTTCCGCACAGAATCCCACTCGTCAAACTTCAACTCTGCAGAAGCAGCCGGGTGCCCCACCCCTTCGGCAGGCTCAGGGCAGGCTCTCGCGGTCCGCCGCGGCGGATTTTTGTCGCTAGGGTGGGATTCCATGAATCTCAACTGAGCCGAAGCATCCGTGCCTCGCCGCGCGCTTTTCATCACCTTCGCCTTGCGCGCCGGCGCAGCAGCCCAGGGCGGATGCGCCACAATCGCCACCAGTTGCTGCGCCAGCACGTCCAGCGGATTGCGCGGAAACCGCGTGGACTCGATGTGCCCCTCGTGCATGGCGCGCGTCACGGCTGCGCAAGCCACCAGGTCGGCGCGATACTTGGGAAACAGAATCCCCTCGCTCACCGCGTCCACATGGTGCCCTGCGCGGCCAATGCGCTGCATTCCACTCGCCACCGATGGCGGCGCTTCGATCTGGATCACCAGATCCACCGCGCCCATATCGATGCCCAGTTCCAGCGTGGAAGTGGCGCACAGGGCGCGAATCTGTCCCGCCTTCAACTGCTCCTCGATGATCGACCTCTGCGCCGCCGCCAGCGAGCCGTGATGCGCGCGCGCAATCGCCTCGCCGGCCAGCTCATTCAGCGCCCCCGCCAGCCGCTCGGCCACCTGCCTGCTGTTCACAAACAGAATCGTCGAGTTGCGCGCGCGAATAATCTCCAACAGTCGCGGATGAATCGCATTCCAGATCGAAACCCTCTTGGGCGCCTGTGAGGCCGGACCGCTGGGCAGCTCTTCCTGCTCGCCCAGCCGCGCCATATCCTCCACCGGCACCTCGATGCACAGCTTCAGTTGTTTCGGCGCGCTCGCGTTCACAATCGTCACCGGACGATAGCGCAGCGCCGCCGCATCCCTTGCGTCCGCGGACCACGCCGCACTCGAGTCTTGCAGGGTCGGGGCTTGGCCGGCGGGGCTCGAAGGCATTTCGGTGAAGGGCACGGGCTGGTAGGTCGGGGTTTTAACCCCGATATTTGACCCGGAAAAGTCTTCGCGGGATTTACAGGCTGCGGAAAAACTCGATCCGGAGGGAGGCGGGGGTTTCAACCCCCGCATAATGCCAACAGGATCAACGCGGGCTTTAGCCCCGGAGGGACGCTTTTCGCCGATTTCGCACGAATTCCCGAGTTTTTCCGCAGCCTCTTTAGCTCCTGAGGGATGCTCCCCGTGGATTTGGTTCGATATTTGGCCTTCTTCCGCGGGTTTCAACGCCGATCCGCCGCGCTCTTCTCCGGCAACAGCCGTCTCTACCCCGCCCAAAAACCGCGCCACCTCTTCCAGCGGCCTCTGCGTAGCCGAAAGCCCGATCCGCTGCAACCGCCGCCTGGTCAGCGCCTCCAACCGCTCCAGCGAGAGCGCCAGGTGCGCCCCGCGCTTGGTCGGCACCAGCGCGTGAATCTCGTCGATGATTACCGTATCCACCGTGCGCAGCGCCTCCGCCGCCTGCGACGTCAGCAGCAGGTAGAGCGACTCCGGCGTGGTGATCAGAATCTCCGAGGGGTGCCGCGCAAACCGCGCCCGCTCCCGCTGCGGCGTGTCCCCGGTGCGCACGCTGATCGTCGGCTCGCGAAAAGCCACACCCATCCGCCGCGCCATGTTGGCCATTCCGGCCAGTGGCGAGCGCAGGTTGCGCTCCACGTCCACGGCCAGCGCCTTCAAGGGCGATACATACACAATCCGGCAGCCCTGCCCTTTACCTTCGCTATCCGGGTGCCCCACCCTCGCGACGTACTTGTCTTTGTCGCTAGGGTGGGATTCCACGAGTCCCAAATCAGCATCCGGGTGCCCCACCCTCGCGACGCCTTTGTCTTTGTCGCTAGGGTGGGAACCTGCCAGCATCAACCGATCCAGGCACCACAGAAAGGCCGCCAGCGTCTTGCCCGTCCCCGTCGGCGCCAGAATCAGCGCGCTCTCCCCGCGCGCAATTACCGGCCAGCCCATCCACTGCGGCGCGGTCGGCGCGTCGAACACAGCCCGAAACCACTCCGCCGTTACCGGGTGAAAGCAGGCAAATGGATCGACTGCCGGAGCCGGGTTGGGGGACAGGTTCGGGATGGGCCGGGCCGGGGGCACTGTGCTTTGAGAATAGCGCGGGAGGGTGGCGAAGAGGAAGCGAAAGAAAAACCTCAATAGAGCGTCGTGACTGGCATTTCCGCTTCTCCTCCTCCACTCCACTGTAAATCGCATGAGAGTGACGAACTGATTTCTTTGCAACCTGGATCGACCCGTGGACCACCGATCGAGTGAAGCTGTTTCTTCAAAGCGCGGGGGTCTGTTGACCGAGAAAGTGTCACAATCCCGCTAAATCCCTGAGGCGATTGTGTTCTTATCTGGATCAGATGCCGCGTATCAGCATCTAAAATGCTGATCCTTGCCAGAGTCTGCACATGCGAGCCCACTTGGCCACCCTTCTCGACGATTTCCGCCGCTTCGGCCGGGAGATTGCCGTGGTGCACCACCGGGGCAACCGCCGCCGCGTCACCACCTACGGCGAAATCGCGGTCCTGGCCGGCCGTTTTGCCGCTCTGCTTGCCCAGCGCGGCATCGGGTCGGGCGACCGTGTGCTCATTTGGGCCGAAAATAGCGCCGAATGGATCGCCGCCTTCCATGGCTGCCTGCTCCGCGGGGTTCTAGCCGTTCCTCTGGACGCCGCCGGAGCCGCCGACTTCGCCGCCCGCGTCGCCGCCGACGTAACCCCCAAACTCGCCGTAGGCGATATGCTCCTGCTCAGCCAGTTGCCCATCGAAGTCCCGCAAATCACGTTTGAGGACTGGCTCACCCACCTCCCCGCCGAAGAAGCCGGCCCCATCCCCGGCCTCTCCGCCTCCACCTCGCTCGAGATCCTCTTCACCTCCGGCACCACCGGCGATCCCAAGGGCATCGTGCTCACCCACGGCAATGTGCTGGCCAGCGTGGGACCCATCGCGGAAGCGTCGCAGCCCTATCTGCGCTACGAGCGCCTCATCCATCCCCTGCGCATTCTCCACACCCTGCCGCTGAGCCACGTCTTCGGCCAGACCATGGGCCTCTGGGTTCCGCCCATCTATAAGGCCGAGCTTCACTTCGAAAGCCGCCTGGTCGCTACCCGCATCATTGAGACCATCCGCCGCGAGCGCATCTCCGTGCTGGCCGCCGTGCCGCGGTTGCACGCGCTGATCAAGACCCACCTTGAATCCACCCTGCCCGGCCTCGCCGAGCGCGCCGCCGGCCCCAAAGGCGCCGCGACCAGTGTTCCCGCCTGGCTGCGCTGGTGGCGCTTCCGCGACGTTCATCGCGCCTTCGGCCTCAAGTTCTGGGCGCTGATCTCCGGCGGCGGCGCCCTCCCTGCTCCGCTCGAAAAGTTCTGGAATGCGGTCGGCTTTGTCCTGGTGCAGGGCTACGGCATGACTGAAACCACCGCAATCATTACCCTCAACCACCCCTTCCACGTGGCAGCGGGAACCATCGGCAAGCCACTGCCCGGCCGCGAGGTGAAACTGGGTCCGGACGGCGAAGTGCTGGTGCGCGGCGCATCCATCTCCGCCGCCACCTGGTCCGGCGGCCTTCTGCATCCGCGCACCGGCGAATGGCTGGCCACCGGCGACCTGGCCCAGACCCAACCCACCGGCGAGTTGCGCTTCCTGGGCCGCAAAAGCGAGGTCATCGTCACCGCCGCGGGCGTCAATCTGCACCCCGAAGATCTTGAAGCGGCCATCGAACTGGAGCCCGGCGTCCAAGGCTGCGCGGTGGTTCCCATGGAAACAGCCGACGGCCCCGAGCCCTGCGCAGTGCTCGCCATGCGCGGGCAGGGCGACCGGGCCGCGGCCGCCATCGAGCACGCCAACACCCGCCTGGCGGAGTTTCAGCGCCTGCGCCGCTGGGTGCTGTGGCCCGAGCCCGACCTGCCCCGCACCTCCACCGGCAAGGTCCGTCGCCAAACCGTGGCCGCCTGGCTGGCCAGAATCCAGGCCGCGTCCGGCGCCAGCGCCCAAAACCACACCGGCTCAGATCCCTTTGGCGCCTCGGCAGACTGGCTGCTCACCCTCATCGCGCAAATCTCCGGCGAAGCCCCGTCCGGCGTCGGCGATGAACTGCGCCTCACCGAAGACCTGCACCTCGACAGCCTGGGCCGTGTGCAGTTGGCCGCGGCCATCGAGGAGCGGCTCGGCATCGCCACCGAGAATCGCCTGTGGGATCATGTGCAGACCCTTGGCGACTTGCGCCGCTTGCTGGGGTCGGAGCCGGAGAGTACGCAGGTCGCGAAACCGGCCGCCAGGATGAAGGCGGATTCAGGCGCCGCGCCCAGCCCCGGACCGGGAATGGACGCCCGCTCCCATGAAACTGCGCCTGAACCGCAGCCTGTCCCTTCCACCGCTCCATCGTCGCCTCCCTCCGCAAACTATTCCTATCCGCATTGGCCGTGGTGGCTGCCTTTCCGGTGGCTGCGCGTCGCTTTTATCGAAGCGGTGACGCGCCCGCTGGTCTGGCTGTTGACCAGGCCCGCGGTCGTCTCACCCGCGTCCGGTCCGCTCCACGCCAAAGAGCCCATGCTGATTGTCGCCAATCACGTAACCAGCTTCGACGCGCCGTTTTTGGAATACGCGCTCCCTGGACTGATCCGGAGACGGATCGCGGTCGCCATGTCCGGAGAAATGCTGCAGGATTATCGCCACTTCCGCAATCCCGAGCGCGCTACGGCCAAGGCCGGCTTTTATCCGCCCGGCCCCGCGATCTATCTGCTCATTACGGCGCTCTTCAACGTCTTTCCATTGCCCCGGCAGCGGGACTTCCAGCGCAGCTTTGCCCATGCCGGCGAGGCCCTGGACCGGGGAATGCATGTGCTGCTCTTTCCCGAAGGCACGCGCTCGGCCGAAGGCCGCCTGGCGCGTTTCCGGCCAGGGATCGGTCTGCTCGTCAAGCAGTCCGCAGCGCCCGTTCTGCCCATCGCCATCCGCGGCCTGGGCGAATTGAAGACCGGCCGCCGCCGCTGGTTCCGCTCCGGCACCATCGAAGTGTGCATCGGTGAGCCCATGCGCTTTTCACCCGCCGATTCCGAAGCCGCCATCACCGCCCAGCTCCACACCGCAGTAGAAAAGCTGCTCGAAGAACAGGGAATAGGGAATAGGGAATAGGGAATAGGGAATAGGGAATAGGGAATAGGGAATAGGGAATAGGAAATAGGAAATAGGAAATAGGAAACAGAAGTATCGTGGTAATTCCAGTCAACTGTAAACCACGATGAGCCTCATCAAGATCATTCTTCGACTGATTCGACGCGGCCTTCGATGGCTGCTGCTCATTTACGGGGCGACCTTCATCGGCTATAGAGTCGCGAAACTGATTGTAGGTGGCCCAAGTGCCGTTGTCGGCTACTACAGGCGTATTTTTTATATGCACGCAGGCATGGCGCAAGTGGCTGAAAGATCGAGCTGGGCCTTTTGGGGGCTTTTCCTGGCTGCACAGGTCATCTATCTCGGCATCGCCCTGCTACTATGCCTCGAATGGAAGTCGTCGAGGGATTGGAAATAGTGGACAAAGGAGGCAGAAATTGGGCGCGTCATTCAAGGACCTCGTGGTGTGGCAGCGGGCAGTACAGATGAGTCTGGCAATCTACAAACTTACTTCCTCCTTCCCACCCTCCGAGCGATTCGGCTTGACCAATCAACTGCGGCGGGCATCCGTCTCTGTTGCCAGCAATATAGCAGAGGGCTATGGCAGGTCAACGAAGGGAGAGTATCTTCTCTTTCTTGGTCACGCCAGAGGCTCAAACTGCGAGGTACAAACACAACTTGTGATTTCAGAGGCGCTGGGTTTCGGATCGGAACAGTCGCGCCGCCTGGCAGAAAGCCTCTCCTGCGAGGTTAGCAGGATGCTCGTCGCCATAATGAATAAATCGCAGAGATGAGCACGGGTTTTCTGTTCCCTGTTCCCTGTTCCCTGTTCCCTGCTTTCTAACTCGGCTGTCTCGGCCTGAAGTAGCATGTGCCCCCGGCCAGCACCGAGGTCCAGATCGACGGATCGGCCGGTTGCTCGCTCGATCCAAGAAAAAGAATCCCGTCCGGCGCCAGCAGCCGGTGAATCCCGGCCAGCAGCGTGCGCCGCGTCTCCTGCGAAAAGTACAGCATCACGTTGCGCAGAAAGATCACGTCGAACCGGTCGTCGGCGCGGCAGAAAGGCAGTTGCGGCCCGCACAGGTTGGCCTGGCGGAAGTTGCACATCTTCCTGATCTCCTGCTTCATCGTCCATTCCTCGCCCCGGTGATCGAAGTAGCGCACCACGAACCGCACCGGCAGCCCGCGGTTCATCTCGATGCGCTGGTAACAGCCGGCCTGCGCGCGCCCCACCACCTCGGCGCAGATGTCGGTGCCCTCGATGCGCAGGTTCCAGCCCGACAGCATGGGAAAATGTTCCAGCATCAGCATGCCCACGCTGTATGCCTCCTGGCCCGTGGAGCAGGCTGCGCTCCAGAACCGCAGGCCGCGCATGTGCCGCCGCGCTTCAATCAACTTCGGCAGCAGTTCGGTGCGCAGCAGCTCGAATGGACGGCTATCGCGAAAGAAACTGGTTTCGTTGATCGTCATGGCCTCGGCGATGGACCGTTCCAGCACCGCATTCTTCCTCAGCTTCAGGTGCTGCACAAGCTCTTCCAGGTGAGTCATGCCCTGGTTGCGCAGCAGCTTCGAGAGCCGGGTCTCGAACAGATAATCGCGCGAGGGGTCAAGCACATTCTGCGACAGCCCGAAAACCAGTTGGCGAAGATAGCCGTAATCGGCGCTCGAGGATGTTTGCATCGCTAGACCGCTGATTCCCGAAGCTCGCGGGCTTCGCTGTGCGTCCGGCCGGCAAGCCGGAGGATTTCGGGGGCAAGGTCGTTGAGGGCGAGCACCTTGTGCGCCAGTCCGGCATTGCTCACCGCGCCCGGCATTCCCCACACCGTGCTGCTCGCCTGGTCCTGGACCAGCACGGCGCCACCGTGGTCGCGAATCATGCGGCAGCCCATCAATCCGTCGGAACCCATGCCGGTCAGCACGACCGCCAGCACGCCTGCGCCATAGACTGCGGCCACCGAGCGAAACAACACATCCACGGCCGGACGACAGTGATTCTCCAGCGGGCCCTGGTTCAGGTGCAGCGTAGCCGGCGAGCCGGCCAGCGACGCCGCCTGCACCTCCATGTGCCAGTTCCCGCGCGCAATATAAATCGTTCCCGCCCGCACTTGATCGCCTTCCGCGGCCTCGCGCACGCGCAGCTTGCACCGCCCGTCCAGCCGCTCCGCAAACAGCCTGGTAAACAGCTCCGGCATATGCTGCACAATCAACACCGGCAGCGGAAAATTCCCCCTCAGCGCGGGAAGAAGAATGTCCAGCGCTGCCGGCCCTCCCGTGGAGACGCCGATCGCCAGCACCACCGGAATCGACGAAATCGCCTGCGCCGCCGGCCGCGGCCCCATGGGCAATATCAGCGGCAGTCGCGCCGCGCCTGGAAAAACCGGTTGCCCCAGCCCTGGCAATCGCCCCTGCGATGGCCCCCGATACTGCCCCTGTGCCTGCCCCTCTGCCTGCCCCTCTGCCTGATTGGTCAGCGCATGAATCTTGGGAACCAACTCCTGCCCCAGCGCACGCGTCGCCGCCTCGCGGCTCGCTTGCCCCGCCGGCTTGGCCACATAGTCTGAAGCGCCGCCGGCCAGCGCCTCCAGCGTCACCTTGGCGCCCCGCTGGGTCAGCGAGCTGCACATGATCACCGGCATCTTGTGTCCCTGCCGCCGCAACTCCCGCAGTGTCACCAATCCATCCATCACCGGCATCTCCACATCCAGCAGAATCAGGTCCGGACGAAGGATGGCGATGCTGCTCAGTGCCAATGCGCCGTCGGCCGCGGTTCCGGCCACTTCCAGGCCCGCATCGGAGCACACCACCGAACGCAGCAAGCTCCGCATCACTGCCGAGTCGTCCACGATCAGAATCCGGGTTCGGCGACCGGCCGCCATCGCTCAGGCCTCCGCCAAACCGAGCATGGCCAGCTTTTCGCCCAAAGCCTCGTCGTCGAAGGGCTTCATCAGGTATTCGTCTGCGCCGGCATCCAGCGCGCGCAGAATGAAGTCGTTCTCCGCCTCGGTGGTCACCATCATCACCTTCATCGCGTCGAATCCATCCGCCCGCAGTTGCTGCAGCATCTCGAGCCCGTTCATCACCGGCATATTCCAGTCCACCAGCGCAAAATCGAAGGGCACACCGGCATTCAACCTGTCCATGCCGGCCTGGCCGTCGGCGGCCTCCTCGCACGCGATGCCCCGCTCCTCCAGCAGCCCGCGCAAAAAGCCCCTCACAAAGCGGGAGTCATCGACAATCAGTGCTCGCATGATCACCTCCAGGCACAAATGGACTGAGCCTTGCTCGCCTCAGGCCGCCCGCGACCCACCCAGCCGCATCGGGTCCAACCGCTCCGGGTCCAGCATCACCAGCAGGCCGTCCTTCAGCTTGTACGCGCCGGCAAACAACGCCCTCCGGCGCTCGTCCAGAATCGACGGGTTGGGCTCGTGGTCGGCAGACGACACCGCCAACACCTCACCCACCGAATCCACAAGCAGCCCGAAGCATCCCCCCGGGCTCTCCAGAACCAAAATGTCCTGCGGCCCGTCCCTGGGCGGCAAACCCAGCAAATGGCGCAGGCTCACCGTCGTCAGCACGTCGCCGCGGTAGTGAATCAGCCCGCCCACAAAGCTCGGAGCCAGCGGAACCGGCTGCGGACGCGCTGACCCCACGATCTCCAGAATGTGCTTGATCGGCACCCCGAACAATCCCTGACCCACGCGCACTGAGCACATCTCCATCAGCGTCGCCGCCGCCTTTTCCTTGCGATTCAGGGCCGTCCCCGCGCTGCTCATCTCGCTGCCTCCGTCATCTGGCTCCAGTCGCCGGGCGCGCTCTCTTGAACCGGCAGCGGCGCCACGCCGCCCAGGTCAACCACTCCCGTCACCCGATTCTTCAGCAGCGTCACGCCGCCGGCCTGCTTGCTCGTGCCCGCCTCGAACAGGTCCCCGCCCGCCGCCACGTCCAGAACGTGCGAAACCGCTATGCCCACTTGACGATTGCCCTCCCGGCACACCACCACGATGATCTGCGCCTCGGGATTGCCCTGCACCGCGGCCAACACTCCGCCCGAATCCTCCACCGGCAGCAGTTGCCCCTCGAAATTCAGCACCGGACGGTAGCCGATGTACTCGATCCGCGAAACCTTCAGTTGTTCGATCCGCAGCACGTCCGTCAGCGGCACCGCCGCCTGCCGCTCGGCCACCTCCACCAGCAGATACTCCAGGCTCTTGCCGGCTTCCGCATCGATCTCCTCTTCGCCCGCCCGCGCCGCCTCGTCTTCCGCGCTCATGGTCACGCCGGCCTTCAGGGCGATCGACCCTGGGTCCAGAATCAGCGCCAGGTCCGCGTTGCCCAGCACCGTCGCCCCCGAATACAAGCCGATCGTCTTCAGCACCGCGCTCAGCGGCTTCACCACAATCTCCTCCGGATCGGCCAGCCCGTCCACCACCAGCCCGAAGCGCCGCCCGTCGGCGTCCAGAACGGCTATGAAGTTGTCCCGCTCCGTCGCCATCTTGTGCTCTTCTCCAGGCATCAGCAGCCGGTCAAGAAACACCAGCGGCAGCAGCTTGCCGCGCAGCCTGTATAGCGGCGCGCCTTCCATCCACTCGATCGCCGTGGCCGCCTGCTCCGGAGGTATGTGTACCAGCTCCGACAACGCTCCCTGGGGCAACGCGAAACTCTGCCTCACGCTGTGTACAATCAGCGCCGGAATAATCGCCAGCGTCAGCGGAATCCGCAGCCGCAGCGTGGTTCCCTTGCCGGGCCGCGAGTCGATCTCCACTTTCCCGCCGATCTTTTCCACGTTGGTGCGGACCACATCCATCCCCACCCCCCGCCCGCTCACGTTGGTCACCGCCGCGGCGGTCGAGAAGCCGGGCAGAAAGATCAGTTGCAGCAGCTCGCGCTCCCCCAGGTGCGCGGCGCGCTCCGGCGTAATCAGCCCCCGCTCGATCGCCTTCTGCCGAATCTTTTCGACAGCAATCCCGGCCCCGTCGTCGGAGACCTCGATCACCACGTGGCTGCCTTCCTGCACCGCCCGCAGCTTCAGCAATCCCTCCGCGTCCTTGCCCGCCGCCAGCCGCGTCTCCGGCGGCTCGATGCCGTGATCCAGCGAGTTCCGCACCGCGTGCGTCAGCGGGTCCTTGATGGCCTCCAGCAGGCTCTTGTCCAGCTCCGTCTCCTGGCCCTCCATCTGCAACCGCACCCGCCGCCCCAGCGACTGCGAAAGATCGCGCACAATCCGCGGCATCTTCGAAAAAACATGCGAGACCGGCTGCATCCGCGCCTTCATCACGCTCTCGCGCAGATCCGCCGTCACCATGTCCAGCCGCCGCGACAGCAGCGTCATGTGGGGATCGGACGCCGTCGCCTGCAGCACCTGGTTGCGCGTCAGTACCAGCTCGCCCACCAGGTTCATCATCCGGTTCAGCAGCGTCACGTCCACGCGCAGAGTGCTTTCGGCCGCCGTTCCCGCGCCCTGCGCGCGCGGCTTGCCCACCTCGCCGTCCGCCTCGCCAGGCGCTTTTTCCCCGGCCGCTTTGGGAGTCGGCGCAGCCGGCTCCCGAGCAGCCTCCGCGGCCTCCGGCGCTGGTGGCGCGCCGGGGCTCTGTGCGGACCCCTCTGCGGGGAATGCCGCGGGGGATGGCGCGGCAATTGCAGCCGACCCGCCCGTTTCGTGGGTGGGCGCGTGTGCCGGTGCGGCCGGATGGGCCTCTGCGGGCGTGCCGGCAACCGCCCCCGCCGCCGCTGCGCCGGCCCGCACATGAGCGTGCCTGGCCTGCGCATGCGCCGGGGTCTGCAACTCTTCCAGCCGCCCGATCAGCACCGTATCCTCGCTGTCGCCCTCTGTGCTCTCCGCCTCGATCGTCTTCAGAATCGAACGCAATCCGTCCAGCAGTTGCAGCAGCCCGGTTGTCGTCGGACCGTCCGCGGTCACCTTGCCCTCGCGCAACAATCCCAGCAGGTTCTCGCCCGCGTGCGCCAGCTTCTCCAGCCGNNCCCCATCCTGCGGCCGCTCCTCCAGTTCGGTCAGGCACCGCTCCATCCGGTCCAGCCCTTCCTGGCTCTCGATCAGGAATTCCCTCGTTAGTTCATCCATCGCGTCCACTCATCCGCCCGGCCAGAGTTCGAGCCCAAAAAATCGCGCCAAGACACGCGGCCCCGGCACCGCCAGCTCTCAAGCCCTTTATCGGTAAGAAGAGCCTCAACTTGAGAAGCAGAGTTTTCTTGAGGAGCAGAGCTTTCTTGGGGAGCAGAGCTTTCCCCACAGATCGCGCAACGGACTCTTGTCTTTTAAGTCGCCCACCCGGCGTTGCCGACCCACGGAGGGATGAAACTGCGTCCTACGATGCAGCCGCTAACTTGCTAACTTGCTATCCCCGCTTTAGCGGGGGCTAACTCGCTGCATTTGCCCAAACCACGCTGTTTCTGTTTGGATTGTTCAACTTGCAGCACAATCGAAATCCTGTTTCTTTGTAGTACCGCGACCGTGTGATTGTGAAATGTCGACGATGAGGGTCTGAGTGCCCCAGGTCTTCCGCCGTGGCGGACCGCGGCGGAGAGACCGGGGAAGTACAAATTCACGTGGTCGTGGTACGAGAGGCAATCCCCCCCGCAAAAGCCCCGTGCCCCATCCTGTCATCCTGAGCGAGGTCGCCGCGGCGACCGAGTCGAAGGACCTGCGTCTCGTCTTTCTGGCGAAAGGGTGGGAGACCATGAAGCCCCCTCAAATTCATTCCCGGATGTACAGCAGGCGTAGAAATGTTTTAGCCTCAAACTTCATGCCCCACCCCGACCAAAACCCGGCCAACCCGCCCGGCCCCACCCTCGAAACCCTCCTCGAACAGGCCCGCCAGGCCGCCCTCCACGCCTACGCGCCCTACTCCGGCTTCCGCGTCGGCGCCGCCCTCCGCCTCACCAGCGGCGCTGTCGTCACCGGCGTCAACGTTGAAAATGTCAGCTACGGCCTCACCATCTGCGCCGAGCGTTCCGCCCTGGTCGCCGCCGTCTCCCAATTCGGCCCCGCAATCCGCATCGCCGCCGTCGCCGTCGCCAACCTCAACAACGCCGCCAGCCCTCCCTGCGGCGCCTGCCGCCAGGTCCTCGCCGAGTTCATCCTCCCCGACGCCCCCGTCGCATTCCCCACCGCCGACGGCATTCGCATCATGCCCTTCTCCGCAATCCTCCCCCTGGCCTTCGACATGAAATTGAAAGACTAGGGATCAGGGGTCAGTGAACCTTGATGCGCGTTACTATGGCGGTGCGATGAAGAGATTGTTCATAGTTGGCTCCTTGTTTGTCATTGCGCTGGCAATCTACGCCGGAGTGTCTTCCATGCGGGCAAAGCGGGCGGAGCAAAGGCGCCAAGACGCATATCAGGCGACTGTAGCGTCTTATCGTTCTTCGCTAGCACCGGGAATGTCCAGAAAGCAGGTCGAGGAATTTCTACACATGCGGGAAGAGGAGTTCACAAGGTTCCCGGCTTATCGCGAAGATTCGGCTTATGCTGACCTGGTTAAGATAGGCGAGGAAAAGGACGGCTGGTATTGTGGACCCGGCTCCGTGAATGTCGCGATCCGGTTTGAAACTGCGACAAACCGCCGGGTGCTGGAGGACCCGTCAGATACGGTGACGGGAGTGGACCTATTTAAGCTCTTCCAAGACTGCATGTAGGTCTTTGGCGCAACTACGGGCCCCGAGCGTCTCGAGTTGCTCCTGTTGAATAAACCGATGAGCAACTACGCCGCGTGCGCAGCCTCCCGCCGTATGATCGTACGCTTGATTTTCTCCCCTGCTTGCTGCTCGGCGAGGCGCAACTCGTAGAGCTTCTGCAGGTTCAGCCAAATCTCCGCGGAAGTGCCCAGCCACTGGCTCAAACGCAATGCCGTGTCCGCAGTCAATGCCCGCTGCCCCTTCAGGAGTTGATAAATCCTGTTCGCGGGCACATGCAGAACCTCGGCAACCTCTGGAACGCTCATGTCCAGAGCCTCCAGTTCATCGGCCAGAAACCTGCCGGGATGGATAGGATCGCGCGCCATACTCATACCCTCACGAATGGTAGTTGGTAATCTCGATGTTGAAAGGCCGGTCCTGATCCTCCGGCCACTCGAAACAAACCCGCCATTGCCTGTTGATGCGGATGCTGAACTGCCCTTTCCGGTCGCCGCCCAACGCCTCAAAGCGATTGCTGGGCAACAGCATCAGGTCGTTGCGGCTGACTGCGGCCTCCAGGATATCCAGACGCCGCTCCGCCTGTTCCTTGAACGCCTGAAACTCCTTTACTCGCTCACCTGCGGCAAAACGCTCCGTGCGCCTGTCGCGGTACTTGGGCGGAACCTCTGGCAACCCCAAGCCGGCCATGCGTTACTATGGCAAAATTGACGCACCACGTCAAGACCGGCCACAGACGCCGTAGAAGCAACCCCGCCATCTCTTGCGATAATTCCATCAGCCAGCAGACCGAGGCCTCAGCCGCCATGTCGAACTTAGCAACCACCCCCCTCCACACCATCGACCTGATCCGCAAAAAGCGCGACGGCCTCGCCCTCGACCCCCGAGAAATCGCCCACCTCGTCTCCGGCGCGGCGGACGGTTCCATCCCCCTCGAACAGCTCTCCGCCTGGCTCATGGCCGCTTTTCTCCGCGGCCTCTCGCTCGACGAAACCCGCTCTCTCACCCTCGCCATGCGCGACTCCGGCGAAAAGTTTGACCCTTCGCCCCTCGGCAAGATCGCCGTCGACAAGCACTCCACCGGCGGCGTCGGCGACAAGACCAGCTTCCTCGTCGCTCCCATCGCCGCCGCCTGCGGCCTGGCCGTGCCCATGATCAGCGGCCGCGCCCTCGGCCACACCGGCGGCACACTCGACAAACTGGAATCCATCCCCGGCTACCGCACCGCTCTCACACTGTCCGAATTTGAGACAGTCCTCGCCCGCTGCGGCGCATCCATCGTCGGCCAGACCCCCTCTCTCGTTCCCGCCGACCGCGTCCTCTACGCCCTTCGCGACCGCACCGCCACCGTCGAAAGTCCCGGCCTCATCTGCGCCTCCATCCTCAGCAAAAAGCTCGCCGCCGGCCTCGACGCCCTCGTCCTCGACGTAAAAACCGGCTCCGGAGCCTTCCTGCGCGAGCAGAAAGACGCCGAATACCTCGCCGCCCTCATGGTCGCCACCGCCGAAGCCGCCGGAACCCGCACCGTCGCCCTGCTCACCGACATGGGCCAGCCCCTCGGCCGCGCCGCCGGCAACTGGATTGAAATCATGGAGTGCCTTGAACTGTTGCGCGGCAACAGACCAGCGGAGAGCGAAGACCTGCGGGAGCTATCGCTCGTATTGGCGGGTTGGATGATTCATCTGGGCGGCCAGGCGGACATGGCGGAGGATGGCTGCCGTCGCGCCGAGGGTGCTCTTGAGGATGGTTCGGCGTTGCGGGTATTTCTGGAGATGGTCGCGGCACAGGGCGGAGATATTCGAGCGTTTGACGACCCTTCGGGATTTCATCGACCCGGAGAAACGGTGGTTGTCGAGGCCTGGGAGAGCGGCTATATCACCGCCATGGACACGACCAAGATCGGCTGGGCCGTGCAGCGCACCGGCGCGGGCCGCGAGAGGGCTGGCGAGCCCGTAGATCCGCACGCGGGAATCGAGTTTCATGCACGCCGCGGGGCGAGGGTGGAGCGCGGGCAACCGATGGCAGTGATCTACGCCACAACGGAGGCAATGTTGCAGGAACCAAGCGAACTCCTCAGAGAGGCGATTACGATTTCTACCACCAAGCCTGAGTTGGTGCCATTAGTCAGCCAAATCTTCACCCGCGAAAATGCCGAATCCCATCTCCGCAATGCGATAAGGTAATGCAATAGTTCACTGTCCACTGTTCACTGTCCCTCGGAGGCTGAATGGACCGCTTCACCGGAGTGCTGGGTATTCTCGCCGTGATTCTGGCGGCCTGGCTGAGCTCGACCAACCGCAACCGCATTCGATGGCGCACCGTCGCCTGGGGACTCGGCCTGCAGTTTCTCTTCGCCTTCCTGGTCCTCCGCTTCGACTACGGCATTCGCGCCATGACCTGGGCCGGCGGCGTGGTCAACTCCATGCTCTCCGCCACCTTCGCCGGAACCCGCGTCCTCTTCGGCCAGCTCGGCCTGCCCAACTCCGGCGCATTCGGCAATCTGCTTGGGTCCAACTCCGGCGCCATCTTCGCCTTCCAGGTCCTGCCCACCATCATCTTCATCTCCGCCTTCTTCGCGCTCCTCTACCACATCGGCCTCATGCAGATCGTCATCCGCGCCATGGCATGGATCATGCTCAAGACCATGCGCATCTCCGGCGCCGAAAGCATGAACGTGGCCGCCTCCATCTTCATGGGCCAGACCGAGGCCCCGCTCACCATCCGTCCCTTTCTATCGAAGGCCACGCGGAGCGAGCTCATGGTCATCATGACCAGCGGCATGGCCCACGTCTCCGGCGGCATCATGGCCATGTACATCTCCCAGGGCGTCGAAGCCCGCCACCTGCTCTCCGCCGTCATCATGACCGCGCCCGGAACCATCCTCGTGGCCAAGATGATGGTCCCGGAAATTGCTATCCCCGCCACCGAAGGCCGCGTCGTCATCCCCAAGGACGAGCTGCACAAGGAAGAAAACCTCATCGGCGCCATCGCCCGCGGCACCATCGACGGCGGCAAGCTGGCCTTGAACGTGGCCATCATGCTCATCAGTTTCCTGGCCCTGGTCGCCCTGCTCGACAGCCTCCTTCTCTGGACCCACGGGCTGGCCTACATGCACTGGGTCCCCGGCTCCCTCGGTCAGATCCTCGGCTACCTCTTCGCCCCCGTCGCCTGGCTCATCGGCGTCCCCTGGCACGACTGCATGGCCATCGGCAACCTGCTCGGCACCCGCATGGCCCTCAATGAAGTCATCGCCTACATCGCCCTCGGCGCGCAAAAGGCGACGCTCGCCCCGCGTTCTTTCACCATCGCCACCTTCGCGTTATGCGGCTTCGCTAACTTAGGCTCCATCGGCATGCAGATCGGCGGCATCGGCGCATTAGTCCCCGAGCGCCGCAACGACCTGGCCAGGTTAGGCGTCCGCGCCATGTTAGCCGGCACCATGGCTAACTTGATCTCTGCGTCGATCGCTGGAATGTTCTTGGGGTAACATTGCGCCGGAGGATTTCTCGATGAGTAACTCCCCATTCGACGGTATTTTGGGCGAACTCGCCGACGGTCGCACGGAGTTAGTGTTCGACCTTCTCGCCGGCGGCCTTCCCGCCAGCCACAAGGACGAAAACGGCGTCTCCCTTATCCAGCATTGCGCGTACTACGGAGATGTGAGCGCAATCCGCTTCCTTCTTTCGCATGGCGAATCCCTCAGCTCGCTCGGTGACAACTTCGGCCTCAACGGCGCTTCCTTCCATGGCCATTGGCGTCTCTGCAAGTTTCTTCTGGAGCAGGGTGCGAACGTGGACCACCCCGAGCCCGAAACCGGAGAAACTCCGCTCCACTCAGCCTTGTGCAAGACAGACCGCCTCGTCTACGACCGCGTTCTCATGGTGCTTCTCTCGCATGGCGCCAGCCCCAACGTCGCCACCGTATCGGGAGTGGAAACGGGCGCCTTCATGCGCGACTGCAGAACCAAGGGCGAGACGCCGCTCCACCGCGCCGCAGCATTTGGCGAAGTGGAAACCATCCGTCTTCTCAAGGATGCCGGCGCCATCATTGACGCAAAGGATGCCAACGGCGATACGCCGCTCTCGTGGGCCAGTTGGTACGCGCGCCCAACCTCCATCCTCAGAGAGCTGCTCTACGGAGATTTCCGCATCCATCCGCAAAACCAGCCCATGCGCGCCAACCTGCTGGGCAAACCGCACGCGTAGCGTCCATCACCGGCCTGACCGATAGCGCGAGAGCATATCCTCCAGCATCTGAGGCCGGTAGCGGAAGTTGGTCGCCTTCATGCGGTCGATGCACTCGGCAAGGTCGACCAAGCCGCGCCGTGCGGCAAGGTCCAGGATGCCCAACGTTCCGGTAACCGCGAATCCCTCTCGCAGGCAGATGCGCACACCCTTTCTTTCATCCATCAAAACCAAATCGGCGCCGATCAGCTCGGCCAGCGCAATCGCAGCGCGCTCTCCATCGTCCAGCGAAGCGGTCTCAGGATCGGAGAGTCCAGCCGCCGATGCTATCGATATCCAACCCGGCTTCGCAAGCGCCCAGGTGCGAAGCGCTGGCGGAGCCGCCGGGTGGCAAAGCTCCTTCTACACAGCGGCGGGAAGATGGATTTCGCCGAAGAGCGCCGGAAAAACTTCGATCTCCCCAATCAAGTGGAGATAGAGGATGGGGCCGGTATCGCCAACAACGACGCGTTTCACAAGCTGAGCCGGTCCAGGCTGGCTCGCTCGCGCGCCAGGTCTTCTTCGTCGTATTCGATCCAAACCTGGTGCATCTTGAGGAACCCGTCGAGTTCGTAGCCGGTCGCGAACCCCAACGCTTGACGCAGTTCCGGCTTGGTCAGCCGCCCGCTCTTGTACTCATCCAGCGCCAGCGCCTCCAGAACGCGGCGGGAGAGATCGCCCCCGGCGGCATTCAGGCTGCGGGCCAGATCGTCTGGAATTTGCACAGTCAGGTTCATGCACTCACCGTAGCGCGGAACCGCAGCCCCGTCAAGAACCCACGAGCCTCAATGGGCCTCAACGCCGCGAGCCATCATCCTTCTTACCCTGTAGTGGATCGTCAACCCCGTCACCGACCCGCACGTCAACAAACTCGCCGACATCCCCAATATCAGCGAAGGATCCCGTTGATAAACCCCATGCACAATCCCAATCGCCTGCAGCACGCTGAACCCGCCAAACGTAATCAGCGAAATCCCCTCATCGCTTTTCTTCCGCCACACCGCCAGCACCTGCGGCACAAACAGCAGCGCATTGCACCCCAGCCCCAACCCAAAGATCACCGCAACAATTTCCTTCATCCCGCCCGTCTCCCATCGCCAAATCTCTCCGCGTTGCGCGCCCGTGCCTTGGCCGCCTCTTCTTCACGGCTCCTCGGCGGCGCATTCGTTTCGAGCGACCTCAGCAGCCGCGCCGACACTGCCGCAATCTCATTCACCGCCGACCCAAACGCCGCCTCGTTGGCCTTCGACGGTTTGTTGAAGCCGCTCACCTTTCTCACGAACTGCAAGCTCGCCGCCCGAATCTCCTCGTCCGTCACGGGAGGATCGAAGTTGAAAAGCATCTTGATATTCCGGCACATTTCTCGGCACCTCAATCCAAGCCGCCCCACGCCTCCGCTTGGCCGGAGCAGGTCTACCCCTCCATCCTCTCACTCCCAGGGAAGTTGGCATGGACCCGTACCCCGCAACCCTCCGCATTGCCCGTTCTTCGGCCGCATCCCCGGAAACTTGCCGGTAAAGTACCGAATTCCTCAACAATCCGGCTTTGCTATCCTGACTGCGTGCCATACGAACGCTTCACCTACCCGCCATATGATGCGCCGCTCGTGGATGCGTACGGCGGCCGTTTCGAATCCGTCTACGTAATCCTTCACCCCTTTGTCAGCGTCCCGGATGATCTTTCCTGGAACGCGGCCAAAGAGTATCCCAGCGATGAGCAGATCGCGAGCCTCGGAACAGAATTTCCGTGGTCCTCCGTCGCCGCTCAAACAGGACTGCGCACCTGCTCCAAACTGAACCAGGCGCTGCTGACTTCCATACGATCGGTCGCAGAGGAGTTGTGCGACTATCCGGCCAGCGATGCGCTCCGCAGCTTTCTGGAATCCGGACCCATCTGGATGCCCGGAGAGGGCAGATTCGAACCCTTGCTGCAAATGGATTTTCTCGATGCGTTCGAGGCAACCGGCCAGGGCGACCTGATCTTTGTGCCCGAGTTTCCGAATATCGATCCCGTCCAACCGCTCAATGTATCGAGGCTCAGAAACCGCGAAAACTCCTTTCCATATCGTGGCAGTCTTGTAGCTCCGGACGCATCCTTCCTGTTCACCGTGGATTGGGATAGTTTCTTCACGCTCTTTTTCGGCCCTCGCGCATTCGTGACCGAAATGGTCCGCCGGCACAATCTGGAAGGCTTTTTCGCAACCCCCACCACTGAGCATTTCTGGTTTAATTATTCGCTCGGATGCTCCATCGTCACCATCGCTCCGGACGGCTGGCCGGCCACTTGAAAACTCGTCCACTCACGCTTGGCACCGTAAACGTTCTCGCGACTTGCCATTGACACTTCGCAAATTGCGAAGTACTCTTGGACAGTGCATATCGTCACCATCAAGCGCCTGCAGCAGGCGTCTGAGGACCATCGGGAGGCCGTTCCGGAAATCGGCTCCTGGGCCAGGATTGTGAAATCGGCTCGATGGCGGAACTTTCAGGAGTTGCGAGCCAGTTTTCCCGATGCGGACAATGTCGATGGTTTTGTCGTCTTCAATCTCAGGCATAACCGCTACCGGCTCATCGTTGCGGTCCATTACGCCAAGCTGATTGACGGACGGTTGACCTTGGGCCATGTGTACATTGGGTCGTTCCTGACGCACAAAGAGTACGACCGATGGTGCGCGGCGACCGGGAAGAAGAGGGCGGAATGGCTACACTTCTAGCAAACCCGGCTAAGATGATCGAGCGCGGAGCGCCTCACCTGATCCGCACCGAGGAGCAGCTTGAGGCCTATACCAAGGCGCTCTACGGCCTCACCTCCGAGCCGCGCCCCACTCCGGCTCAGGTGGAAGCCATCGAGCTGCTCACTCTTCTCATCGAGCGCTATGAAGAGGAGCACTATTCGCTCCCCAAAGCATCCCCGGCCGATGTGCTCCGCTTCCTGCTCTCGCAACACGGCCTGAAGCAACGCGACATCGCAGCGGATCTGGGAGGAGAGAGCGTCGTCTCCGAAGTCCTTTCCGGAAAACGCAAGCTGAACGCCGCCCACATCGAACAACTCAGCAAGCGATTCCATGTATCTCCAGCCGTCTTCTTCCCTTCCGCGTAACGGCTGCGCCTGTAAAATGCATGGAAGCGCATCGTCTGCCAAACCATGACCTACTTCGACCAAGTCTCTGAAGCCTCCGCCTTCCTGAAGACCAAACTCGGCCCGCTCACCCCGGAAATCGGCATCGTTCTCGGCTCCGGTCTGGGCGCCGTAGCCGACGCCATCGCCAATCCAACCATCGTCCCCTGCGCCGAAATCCCCCACTTCCCCCCATCCACGGTCGAAGGCCACTCCGGCCGCATCGTCGCCGGCCGCATCGGCGGCGTGCCGGTCGTCGTCATGCAGGGCCGCGTCCACTTCTACGAAGGCTATTCGCCACAGCAAGTCACCTTCCCCATGCGCGTGCTCGGCGCGCTCGGCCTCCGCGCCGTCGTCCTCACCAACGCCGCCGGGGGCATCGCCGAAGGCTACCGCATCGGCCAACTTGTCGCCCTCGCCGACCACATCAACCTCATGGGCTTCAACCCCCTCGTCGGCCCCAACGAACCCCGCTTCGCCGTCCGCCCCAACGCCGGCCTCCGCTTCTTCGACATGACCGAGGCCTATTCGAAGCGTCTCCGCTCGCTCGCCCAGCAAGCCGCAACCGCCGAAGGCTTTCGGCTCGAGGAAGGCGTCTATCTCGCCGTCTCCGGCCCCAGCTTTGAAACCCCCGCCGAAATCCGCGCCTTCCGCACCCTCGGCGCAACCCTGGTTGGCATGTCCACTGTCCCTGAAACCATCGTCGCCCGCCACATGGGCATCGAAGTCCTCGGCATCTCCTGCGTCACCAACCTCGCCTCCGGCCTGGGCGCAAAACAGCTTAGCCACGAAGAAGTCTTCGCGGCCGGCCGCCAGGTCGAGCACCAGTTGCTCCGCCTCTTCAATCGTCTCTTCCCCAAAATGGCGGCTCTCCTGGAGCCCGAACCGTGAGCCGGCCCGCAAGCCCATCCGGCGACAACCAGGCCGCACCGGGCGCCGGCCCCGGCCAGAATGAAGTCCAACCGCCCGCCCCGCCCAGCGCCAGCCAATCAATCAACCAGGAGCCTGCCCCGCGCACTGCTACCCGCCTGCCCTTCCCGCCCGTCGTCCTGGCCATTGCCGGCTGTTCCGGCTCCGGCAAAACCACCCTGGCCGCCGAGCTGGCCCACACCCTCGGCGGCGTCCACTTCCACTTCGACAACTACTACCTCGATCTGGCCCACATGCCCCTCGCCGAGCGCGCCCTCCAGAACTTCGACGACCCCGCCCTCATCGAAGTCCCGCTGCTGATCGCCCACGTCGCCGCCCTTGCCCAGGGCCAATCCATCGATCGCCCCCTCTACGACTTCTCCACCTACACCCGCATCCCCGGCCGCACTGAAACCGTCCGCCCCGGCCCGTTTCTGCTCGTCGAGGGCCTTTTCGCCCTCTATTACCCCCCGTTGCTCCCCCTCTACCAGTTGCGCATTTATATCGACACCCCCGACGACGTCTGCTTCGAACGCCGCCTCAAGCGCGATATGGAGGAGCGCGGCCGCACCCCGGAATCGGTTCGCCGCCAGTACGAAGCCACCGTCCGCCCCGCCGGCCTGGCCTATGTTCGCCCCTCCGCCGTCCATGCCGACCTCACCGTGGACGGAACCGGCGCATTGGACTGGAAAGTGGAGCGCGTAGTCGCCGAGATGCGCACCCGCGGCCTCCTGCTGGGAGCAAGCTGACGGAACCGCAGTCCTGCCTTCGCTTCCCGTATCCGAAAAACTCGACTCTTCCCTGCCAAGTCTGGTTCATTGACCGGATTTTCACATCTAATCCATTAGCCGCCCTTATCCGATAGGGATAGGGTGAATGTGAAAACGGCAAAATCCATGACCATGAGCAAGTCCGTCAATTCGATCAAGCGCAACGCCGCTCTCTGGCTCCGTCAGGGCATCTCGCCCCGCCGCCTGGCGCTCACGCTGGCCCTCGGATTCGCCATCGGCTGCATTCCCGTGGTGGGCGTCCCCACGGTCCTCTGCGCCGCCCTCGCCCTGCTCCTCCGGCTCAATCTGCCCGCCATTCAGGCGGCAAACTACGCCGTCATGCCGCTGCAGTTGGTGCTCATTGTGCCTTTTATCCGCTTCGGCGGGTGGATTGTTTCATCCGGCCCCAGCCAGGCCGCCAAAGCCGGCGCTCTGCTCCACGCCGCGCCCCTCAAGCTGCTCACCCAGTTAGGCGCGCTCGCCGGACAGGCGATGTTGGCCTGGCTGCTCATCGCCGTCCCCGCCGTTCTGCTGCTCACCTTCTCGCTGACCCCGCTGCTGCGCCGCATTCCCATCCTCGCCGCCGCTGAAGTCGGCGACTGAGCGCCCCTTACTTCCCCGCGTAAGGATCGGGCACCGGTTTCGCGCTTTCCAGCCACGCCGTGTAAATCATGTCCCGCAGCATACTGGCTCCGGCCGCCAGCCGTTCCGCGGTAAACTCGCGCGAATCCACCGTCCCCGCTCCCTCAAACCCTCCCGCCTTCTCCAGTTGATAGACCCTTTCGACGTAAGTCTTCGTCTGCCGCAGGTAAGCCACGTAGGCGTCGAACATGTCGCCCTCGATGGCCTTCGGTTCCGTCATCTTCGCCCGCACCTCCGGCTCGTGCTCGTTCGCCGCCACAAACGGCCCCTCGAACTGCCAGTGAATCTGGTGCCCGGTCGTGTACCCGTTGGGATTCGCTCCCACCCACCCGTTGTATTGAATCGTCGTGTGCAGCGGCTGCGATCCGTCGCCCACGTAGTGGCCCAGCCAGCCCGCATAGAAGAGCGCCGCCGCTTCCACGCCCCGCGTATCCTTCCCGGCAGCCGCCAGGCTGCGGTACTCGCGCAGCGCCGCCTTCAGCCGCTCCCACACCTCGGTCGTCTCCCACGGCTGCAGGCCGATCTTCTCCGGCCGCTCTCCGGCGGCAAACACCCTGGCCTCAAAGTCCAGCCGCCGCCGCGGCAACGGGCCCAGCGCGTCCGCCGGTTCCAGGTTGATGAAGTGTTCCGGAGCCTGCGCCGCCGCCAACTCCGGCTCAGCCGGCGACCGCCAGCGGTCCGGCTCCGGACCCAGGTACTCGATCTCATTCACCGCCGCCTCGGAGCGCAGAAACCCCGGCACGCTCACCGGCAGTGTGCTGGCCGCCAGCCGGTTGATCATGCGATGGCCCTCGTTGCCCCAGGCGCGCGCGGCGGGCGGTTGAAAGGTGAGGCAAACGAGCCCGAACAGGAAGGTCGCAGTGAGACGGGGAAACGGAGGCAAACGCAACATGAAGGCAGTATACGATGGGCTCATTCAGAATATTATTGATCCGAGGAGAAGTTCCATATGGCATCCCAGGCCCGGCCACGTATTCGGACGGTTCGCTCCAGCAAGCCTCAAGCAAAGCCCTCACGGGAGCAGGCATTGCGGAAAATAGCCGGAATTCTCGAAGGTCAAATGACGGACATGGGCCTGAGCGAACAAGAGAAGAATGCCAAAACCGCGGAACTCGCCGCCTTCGTCAGCGATGCGGTTACTTCCAAGCTTGCCCCTGACGCTAAGCAGCCAAAGCAGCTTCATAGCGCGGCTCTCCAGGCATGATCCGATAAAGGCTACTCAGCGCTTCTTTGAACTTTTCTTCATCCTGTATCGCCATAAGCATTCCCATAGCGTCCATGGTCACTCGCTCACGGACTCGCGCTTCGTCCTTAGGCGTCCTTGGCCGCGCCATATCAAACGATCTTTCTTTTCCCATCGACGTGAACTCTTGCCCCTTACTCTATCAGAGAATCCTGCGGAGCACCTCCAAACGGCCCCGCCGCGCCCCCGTCACTCCAGCGTTTCGTCCCAGGCAACAAGCGCCCGTTTGCATACAGAATCTGGAGAAAACGCTTATACTTAAAGCAAATAGCCATGGAACCGCGTGCTGCGGTCTGCGCAGAAAGAAATGCGCTTCCTTGCACACTTACGGCCTGTCGATGGCTTCAATGCCACTGCGCAACCACCGATTTGCCGGATAGTTGCCTTTGGGAGGAAACTTGCGGGACGGCGCCAACGCGAAAAAGAAGACCGCGGCAGAGCACCCCGCACCCCCCGCCGGGGGCGGCATTTCCTGGTTCTGGCCTGTTCTGGCGGGATTGGCCTGCGGAGCCGTTGCCGGAACCATAACCATTCGCCTCATCGCCGGCCCCCGCTTCGATCTTCCCTTGATCTTCACCGCCGCGGTAACCGGAATAGCCGCCGCTCTCCTTGCCTTCCGGCTACTGAGCCTGAATCCAGTCGCCACTGAAAAGCAACCCAAACCCGCGCCTGCCTCCGAGCCGCTCAGAGATTTGCTGGACTCGGCCGGCCCTGGTGTGGTCGCCATCAGCCTCGATGGCCACCTCACCTACGCCAACCCCTCCGCCGAACGCCTGCTGGGCTACCACGCCGATGAACTGATGAAGCAGTGGAGCACCATGCAGATTCTGGCTCCCGGCGAGGGTGTGCGCCTGGTTGCGGAGATGGAAAAGCTTTGCGGCTTCGACAGACCGCCCGCGCCCACCCCCGCCCTCCGCATGGCTGCCTGCATGGAATGCTTGCGCAGTCTGCCTCCCAGCCGCGTACCCAGCTTTGAGGCTCAGTTGCGCCGCAAGGATGGCGCTCTGATCCCCATCACGCTCCATATCTCCGCCCTGCGCGACCCCCACGCCGCCATCGTCGGCTTGGTGGCCATGGCCGTGGACCAGAGCGCGACCATGCGCCAGGACCAGGCCCAGCGCGAGTCGCAGGAACGCTATCGCGACCTGTTCGAGAACTCCAGCGAGATGATTGCCACGCTCAGCCCGTCGGGACAGTTCCTGTATGCCAATCCTGCCTGGAAGCGATGCTTCGCCAGGGACAATCCCGCGCTCCTTGCGCTCGATTCGTTTGAAGAGCTCTTTGAGCCCGGTTGCGCCAGCCAGGTGGCCGCGCTCTTCCGCCGCGCCCTCGATGGCGAGGCGGTGGACCGTGCGCCCCTCCGCCACCACTCACCCGACGGCCGCGTGTTGGAACTGGAGCTGAGCCTGAGCCAGCGCCAGAAAGCCGGAAATCCACTGGCCGTGCGTTGCCTGCTGCGCGACGTCACCCAGCAGAAGCAGCGCGAGCATCGCCTCGCTCTGCAACTGGTGGTCAGCCAGATCGTGGGTGAAAACGCCTCCCCTGAAGTCGCCGCCATGCGCATTCTCGAGGCCCTCTGCGTCTCCCAGGGCTGGGACCTGGCCGTCAAATGGGAGGTCAACGCCGAAGAGAATCGGCTCGAGTTCGGCTCCGCCTGGGGCGCTCCCGGCCACCGCGCCGAGACCCTCATCCAGCAGAGCATGGGACTCACCCTGGAAAAAGGCACTGACCTGCCCGGCCGCGCCTGGAAGGATGGCCGCCCCGTCTGGATCGCCGACCTGGCTTCCGTGCCTCTCAGCCCGCGCATCCAATCCGCCTTGCGCCACGAGATGGTCTCCGGCTGGGCGGTCCCTATCCGCGTGGGCAACAAAACCCTCGCCGTGCTCGAATTCTATTGCCATCTCTGCCTCCGCGAAGACCGCGAAGCCCAGGCCACCGTTGAGATCGCGGCCGCCTCTCTCGGCCAGATGCTGGCCCGCTCCCACGATCGCGGCCGCGCCGAGGAACTCTCCCGCCAGCAGAAGATCCTGCTCGACTCCGTCGCCGACGGCATCTGCGGCGTGGACCGCCGCGGCCTGGTCAGCTTTGCCAATCTCGCCGCCGCCCGGCTGCTCGGCGCAGATGCCGCCAGCCTCACCGGCAAGCCGGTCCATGCCCTCCTGCACGGGTTCGCCTCAGCCAGCCGTCAGTGCAGCGAGGATTGCCCCCTCCGCCGCGCCTCAGGCCATCAAAAGGCCGCTGCCGGCGAAGACACCATCTTCCGCGCCGACGGCGGTTCTTTCCCCGCCGAATACGTCCTCACCCCCATCGCCGATCAAGGCCGCGTTTCCGGGTCCGTCCTCAGCTTCCGCGACATCAGCCACCGCTATGCCCTGGACCGCCTCAAGGATGAGTTCATCTCCACGGTCAGCCACGAGTTGCGTACCCCCCTCACCTCCATCCGCGGTGCCCTCGGCCTGCTCTCCTCCGGCATGCTTGGCCAGCTCAACGACAAGGCCGCCAACCTGTTCCGCATCGCCCTCACCAATTCCGACCGCCTGGTCCGCCTCATCAACGACATCCTCGACCTCGAACGCATCCAGAGCGGCCGCGAGCCCCTCACCTTCCGTCCCGTCCAATTGGACCTCATCGTCAGCCAGGCCATCGACGGCATGGCCCCGGTGGCCGAAGCTGCCGGCGTGCAGCTCATCCACGACACCACCCACGTGGAGATCGCCGCCGACCCCGACCGCATCCTCCAGATCATCACCAACCTGCTCTCCAACGCTGTCAAGTTCTCCCCGCCCAACTCCACCGTCTCCGTCATGCTGCGCCCCGGCGTCAGCGGCGTCACCCTCTCCGTCATCGACCATGGCCGCGGCATTCCCGCCGACAAACTCGATGCCATCTTCGGCCGCTTCCAGCAGGTCAACGCCTCCGACTCCCGCCAGAAAGGCGGCAGCGGCCTCGGCCTGGCCATTTGCCGCACCATCGTCCAGCAACACTCCGGCCGCATCTGGGCCGAGCGCAATCCCCTCCGCGGTTCAACCTTCAATGTCTTCCTGCCCTACCAGCCGGACCCCATGAATCCTCTGGACGCGCCAAACCCCGTCTTCCACCAGGAAGCCGGCCACGGCACCATCCTGCTGGCCGACGCCAACCCCGCTTCCCGGCCTCTGATCGCCACCCAGTTGGCCCGCCACGGCTACCGCGTGGTGGAAGCAACCACCATGCAGCAGACCCTGGCCGCGGCCCACGAAGGCGTCGAGGCCATCCTCCTCGATACCTCCCTGGACGGCATGAACGGCTGGGAGATTCTCCCCTTCCTGCGCCGCATGGATCCCGGGTCCCGCACCCCCGTCGTCCTGCTCAGCGTTGACAATCGCCAGGACCCGGCCGATCGCCCCCCCAACCTGGCCATCGCCCCTCCCGCCGGCGTAGCAGGCTGGGTCGCCATGCCCCTCGAGGAAGATGCTTTGCTCCGCGAGCTCGCACGCGTCCTCTGCGGACCCGGCGAAAACGCCCGCATCCTCGTTGTCGAAGACGATCTCGACCTGGCCCGCGTCATCGGCGATGTCTTCCTCCGCGACAACATTACCGTGCACTTGGCCCACACCCTTCAGGACACGCTGAACGCTTGCTTCACCTTCCAGCCCCACCTCATCGTGCTCGATATCGGCCTGCCCGACGGCGACGGCTTCAACGTCGTGGACTGGCTCCGCAAGCACGAAAACCTCGCCCACCTACCCTTGGTCATCTACTCCGGCCGCGACCTCTCTTCGGACGATTGCCGCAAGCTTACCCTCGGGCCCACCCAGTTCCTCACCAAGGCCCGCGTTCAGCCCCAGCAGCTCGAAGCCCTGGTCTTGACCATGTTGCGCAGTTCCCGCCAGATGGAAGAGGCCGCGCCCTCCGAAGTGTCTCTCCGCAATCCATGATGGAGTACGCCCTATTTCGCTGACTCCGCTGACTCCGCTGACTCCGCTAACTCCACTAACAACGCTAACTCCACTAACCCCCTGACTTTCTACCTCCGAGGTTTTCCCCATGCCCCATCGCATCCTGATCATTGACGACGAAGAAGACATTCGCGAAGTGGCCGCCCTCAGCCTTGAGACCGTCGCCGGCTGGCAGGTCATCACGGCCAACTCCGGCGCCCAGGGCTTGGCCCGCGCCATCGAACATCAGCCCGACGCCATCCTCCTCGACGTCATGATGCCCGGCATGGACGGCCCCACCACCTTCCGCGAACTGCGCAACCATCCCCGCACCCGCCGCATCCCCGTGCTGCTGCTCACCGCCAAGGTGCAGGCCTCCGATCAGCGCCGCTTCGCCGACCTCGGCGTCGAGGCCATCCTCTTCAAACCCTTTGACCCGCTCACCCTTTCCACTCAAATCGCCGACGCGCTGGGCTGGAGCTAGACGGTCATGGATCGGGCCGGACAAACCGCTCTCGCCGCGGCTCTCGAACGCATGTGGGTCCAGTTCCTCCCGCAGACGGAGGAACGCGTCGCCATCCTCGAGACCGCCGCCCAGGCCTTCGCCGCCAACCGGCTCTCCATCGAGCAGCACCAGGCCGCCAACGCCGCCGCTCACAAGCTGGCCGGCGTCCTCGGCACCTTCGGACTTACCCGCGGCACCGAGCTCGCCCGCGAACTGGAAATCATGTACTCCCGCGAAAACGGTCCCGACCCCGCCCTCGGCCCGCGCCTCGCCTCCATCGCCGCCGAACTCCGCGCCATCGTCGCCACCCGCAAATAGGCCCGCTGCCCCAAGCGGTCCCATTCAAGTTCATGAACGAACCCGGCGCAAGAAAGGAAGCGAACCGGCGGACTGCCGATCCGGCTCTCCGATCCCGGAATTAGCGATGAATCGCTCACAATCTTCACCGAAAAGGTCCATAATCGAGGTGGCTAGCGATTTTTGCTGTCGAGTTGTTCCATGCGGCGAAAAGGCGCAAGTCCTTGACGTTCTTGGAGACGGAGAGGAAATACCATGGCTGCTGCGGTTGCCGATATTTTAGGCCTGCTCAAGGGAGTTCCACCGGGGGCGTGGGCTGCCATCTCTGAAAGACAGAACACGGTTCTCGCCTATGGGGTGGACCCTCAGGCGGTTCTGAATGAAGCGCGAGAAAAAGGCGAGGAGTGTCCGCTGATTGTGCGGGTGCCCGATCAGGATTTGGCGATGTTTCTGTAAGAGAAAATGGCAAAATCCATATTTCCATACTCGTCATTCCCGGTTTCGGCAAGCGAAGTGTATCCGCATGGGACGACGGCGCATCGTCCCGTTGCCCTGGCGACAGTGACGGCGTCGAACGGTCAATCTGTCCAATGGATAGTCATGCCGGATTCCGGAGCAGACGCATGTTTGTTCCCCTTGGCTTTAGCCATCGTGCTGAAAATAAACATACTTAAATTGCCAAAGGCATTCACCGGAGGGGTGGGTAGCCAAGTTAACGTTACATACTACGACAATCTCACGATTGACCTCGGTAACGGAATTGTGTTCACCGCCTACGTTGGGTTTACTCAAGGGATGGATCAAGTGGGGCTGGGACTACTCGGTCAGTCCGGGTTCTTCGATCGTTACAACGTTGAGTTCTTGCACAGCCGGAAGATATTCACGATTGATCCCGTTGCAATTTAGAGATAGTTCCCGGACAACGCGCCCCTGGGACATAACTGCGTCTCCGCACGGGGCAAATAAACGATCTTCACCCCGCACTTGGCCCAAAGTTATTTCCACCAGCAGTTTTCAGCCTCCGGCCACAGCCTCTTCCTGGTACGGGATAACCCGATGCCAAGTCGAGGCTGCGCCTTCTCGAACCTTCGCTAACTCTCCTTCGCGATCACGCCAGGTCGAAGCGGTCAAGGTTCATCACCTTGCTCCAGGCCGCCACAAAGTCACGCACGAACACCTGCTGCGAGTCGCTGCACGCATAGAATTCCGCCAGGGCCCGGAGCTGAGAGTTCGAACCGAAGACCAGATCGACTACGGTCCCTGTCCATTTCAGATCGCCGCTCGCCCGATCCCGCCCCTCCAACACTCCTTCCGAAGCAGCTGACTTCTGCCACTTCGTGTTCATGTCGAGCAGATTCACGAAGAAATCATTGGTCAATGTTTCCGGCCGCTTGGTGAAAACGCCAAGTTCGGACTGCCCGAACTTTGCATTCAGCGCGCGCAGCCCGCCGATCAGAACCGTCATCTCGGGAGCGGTCAGCGTCAGCAGGTTCGCCTTATCCACCAGCAGCTCCGCCGCCGATGACTCCAGCCCCTTCCGGATGTAGTTGCGGAACCCATCTGCGACCGGCTCCAAAACAGCGAATGAATGCACATCGGTCTGCTCCTGCGAAGCGTCCGTGCGCCCTGGCGAGAAGCCCACCTTCACGTCGTGGCCGGCCTTCTTCGCAGCTTCCTCGACGGCTGCTGAGCCGCCCAGAACGATCAGGTCAGCCAGCGAGACCTTCTTTCCACCGGTTTGCGCGCCATTGAAATCCTTCTGGATCGCCTCCAGGATTGCAAGAACCTTCGCCAGGTCGGCCGGCTGGTTCACCTCCCAATCCTTTTCGGGCGCCAGGCGAATGCGCGCCCCGTTAGCCCCGCCGCGCTTGTCGCTGCCGCGGAAGGTTGCAGCCGACGCCCACGCCGTCGTCACCAGTTGGGATATCGACAGTCCGGACGCAAGGATCTTCGCTTTCAGGGCCGCAATATCCTTCTCATGGATCAATATATGATCCACTGCGGGAACCGGGTCCTGCCAGATCAGCGGCTCCTTCGGAACCAGCGGGCCAAGATACCGCGAGATAGGCCCCATGTCGCGGTGCGTCAGCTTGAACCAGGCCTTGGCAAAGTCGTCTGCCAACTCCTGCGGATTCTCGAGATAGTGCCTCGAAATCTTCTCGTAGATCGGGTCTACTCTCAGGGAGAGGTCCGTCGTGAGCATGGTGGGGGCGTGCCTCTTCTTGGGGTCGTGAGCGTCGGGGACGGCATTGGCTGCTGCTCCACCTTTGGGTTTCCATTGCTGGGCGCCGGCGGGGCTCTTGGTGAGTTCCCATTCAAAGCCGAACAGAACTTCGAAATAATTGTTGTCCCACTTCACAGGGTTGGTGGTCCATGCGCCTTCCAACCCGCTGCTGATCGTATCCACGCCTTTGCCGCTGCCAAAGCTGTTTTTCCAGCCCAGGCCTTGCTCTTCAATGTCGGCTCCCTCGGGTTCTGGACCCACATACTTGAGCGGATCGGCAGCGCCATGAGTCTTGCCGAACGTGTGTCCGCCGGCGATCAGGGCAACGGTCTCCTCGTCGTTCATCGCCATGCGTGCGAACGTCTCCCGAATATCCGTTGCCGCGGCCACTGGATCCGGCTTGCCATTGGGTCCTTCCGGATTCACATAGATCAGGCCCATTTGAACGGCGGCGAGAGGATTGTCAAGCTGACGGTCGCCGCGGTAGCGCTCGTCTCCCAGCCACTTGCCCTCAGGTCCCCAGTAAGTGCCTTCTTCCGGCTCCCAGATGTCTTCGCGCCCACCGCCGAAACCGAAGGTCTTCAATCCCATCGACTCCAGCGCCACGTTCCCAGTCAGAACGATCAGGTCGGCCCAGGAAAGTTTCCGGCCGTACTTCTGCTTGATCGGCCAGATCAACCGGCGCGCCTTGTCCAGGCTCACGTTGTCCGGCCAGCTATTCAGCGGAGCAAATCGCTGCGCTCCTGAGCCCGCGCCGCCGCGGCCATCGGCGATACGATAGGTGCCTGCGCTATGCCACGCCATGCGGATGAAGAACGGCCCATAGTGGCCGTAGTCCGCGGGCCACCAGTCCTGCGAGGTCGTCATCAAGGCATGCAGGTCCTTGATCACGGCATCCAGGTCCAGGCTCTTGAACTCCTCGGCGTAATTGAATCCCTCGCCCATGGGATTGGCGAGTTGCGAGTGCTGGTGCAGGATCTTCAGGTTCAGTTGATCGGGCCACCAGTTTGCGTTGCTTGGGGTTCCAGCCACTGTGTGTTTGCGGGCGCCGTTCGAAAACGGGCATTTTGCATCGCCTGACATGGCGTTCTGATCGTCGACTATGGGTGGTCCTGGGGTCTTTGTCTGGCTTTCAGACATGTTTTTGCTCCTCCTGGATGTTTCCCGTCTTTGCGTGGGAATTGGATGCTTCCCGCGCCCGGATCGATCCCTTACACGCCCTATTTTAGGCGCGGCGCCCCATCCTTGGGCTTGCATTTCGAGCAAAAAACTGTTGCAACGGTGGAAAGCCGCAATTCCAGGGCCGGCCTGTTTTGCTAGGGCGCGGCTCGCAGGCCTGGCTTTCAACCCCGCCGGAATCCGCGCCACCAAACCCCACCAGCGTAGCGTCTAGGCCTTTGACCGCATAATTCTGTACCAAAACTGGGTGCCCCACCCTCGAAGTGAAATTGGGTGCCCCACCCTCGGCGCGTCTTTGTTTTTGCGCCTAGGGTGGGAGCCCGCGACACTCAATCACGCGTGCGAAATCACACGGTCAGAGACCTGGCCCCCAGCCGCTGCATCTCCGCGGAATCCCGGTCCACATCGAGACTGAATCCGCTCAGTCCTCGCGCAGCGCCACCATCGGTTCCACCGCCATCGCGCGCCGCGCCGGCAAATAGCAGGAGCCCAACGCCGCCAGCGCCAGGATCATGGCCACAATGGCGTACGTCGATGGATCTCGAACACTAACCACGACAAAGCTGCCGGCGGCTTGCGCAACCATGAATGCCAGCACCAGGCCAATCCCAACGCCGCGGCAACAATCGCGATGGATTGACGGTAGATCATTCTGAACACGTCGCCGCGGCTGGCTCCAAGCGCCATCCGCAAGCCGATCTCGTGCATGCGCCGGCTCACCGCGTAGGAGACCACGCCATAAAGGCCAATCACCGCCAGCGTCAACCCCAGGCCGCCCATGATTGCCGCAAGCGTGGCCCCGATCTGAAACAGCAAGAGTCCATTCAGCGTATAGAGCGCCTGGCGCATGGTCTGCACTTGAAACACGGGAAGCTGAGGTGCAAGCTCGTGAATTGTCTTCTCGGCAGTCGACGCGAAAGCAAGCGGATCGCCCTCCGTCCTCAGCTGAAAAACCATCAGGCTGTTGCCCTCGACGTGCTGCGCATACGGGAGGTAAAGGAATGGCCGCGACTTGCCGCCGCCAAACAGCTGAAACTCCGCGTCGCGCGCGATTCCAACCACCTCAAGCTTGCGATCTTTCTCCCTTGCCAGGCGAAAGGTATGACCGATGGGATCTTGATTGGACCAGTACTTTTTGGCCGTGCTCTCGCTGATCACAGCCACGTCTCTGCAGTGCGCGTCGTCCGCATCCGTCAATCCGCGGCCGCGCAGAAGGTCGATGCCCATGACGTTGAAGTATTCGGGCGAGACGATATTGAAGCCCGCGCCAAATGCGGAGGGATCGGTTTCATTCGGGGCGCCATCGATGATCAGATCATCGCCGCCATTGCCGAAGTAGCCCAATGGAACCGAGGCCGCGTGGCTCACCGAATCTACCCCAGGGATCTGATGGAGACGGGCCAGGATATTGCCGGCCAGGTCGCGTGTTTGCACATCGTTCATCCCGATCTCATTGGCATCGATGACGAGATTGACCACATGATCCGGTTTGAAACCGAAATCCATGGTCTGCATGGCCGAAAGACTGCGCACGAACAGGCCGGTCACCACCAGCAGCACGAGCGAGCCCGCAATCTGCATGGCAACCAGGCTATCGCGCAGCCAATGGCGGCCCGCGGTAACGCCGCGGCTGCCTTCGTGGAGGACGGTATTCACATTCGACCTTGCCATCCGCAGCGCCGGCACAAGCCCCACAACGATCCCGGCCATCAAAGCGATCGCAAAAGAATAAAGGAAGATGCGCCAATCGAAATCGAAAGACAAATTGACGGGAAGATCTGCGTGCGGGTTGATGTGACTCAGCAGGGAGCTGGCCCACATGCCCAGAATCACGCCCATCGCTCCGCCCATCAGGGCCAGCGTTACGCTCTCCGTGATCATCTGAAATATGAGCCGCGAACGCCGTGCTCCCAGCGCCGAGCGAATGGCCATCTCGCGCTCGCGCACCGTAGCGCGCACCAGCACCAGGTTGGCGACATTCACGCAGGCCAGCAGGAGCACCATGACGGCGAGGGATAGAAACAGCGCCGCCATGATCGTCATCGTGTTTGGATCGCCGGTAGCGATGCGGAGAGTGGGCTCGGGGAGGGCTTGGATCTCAACTTTCTTTTCCATATCCGGATGCTGGCGCGTCATGTCCTGGCCAATAACACTCAGTTCGGCGCTCGCCTGCTTGAAGCTGACTCCGGGGCGCAGGCGGCCATAGACGGTAAAAAACCGGTCCTGCCAGCTATTCAGCTGGTCCGTCTTTGCGCCTGCGATGATCACCGCCGATGCCGGCATATACGCCGCTACCTTCACAAAGCTTTGCACGCCGCTGAACCCCTTTGGCGCTACGCCGACAATGGTGAACGGGTGTCCGTCGATCGTTGCCTGCCGCCCCACCACGCCGGGGTCGCTGTTGAATTTTTCCTTCCAGAAGTCGTAGCCGAGTACAACCACCTGGTCGCGGCCCGGAACCTCGCCTTCGCCGGGCAAAAGCAGCCGCCCCGCGGCCGGCTTCAATCCCAGCGCGTCGAAAAAGTTTCCGCTCACAAAGGAAGTCATGATGCGCTGCGGCTGCTGCCCTTCAATTGCAAAGCCATCCAGGCTCAGGATATGCGCAAACAGTTGGCTGAAGGAGCCTCGGCTCTGTTCGCGAATCTGCTTGAACTCCGGCCACGAGAACTGTGGCAGCAAGGGTCCATGGTTCTGGCGCTGGCCCAGCGACGCGAGCTGCTGGGGATTTTCGACTGGCAGCGGCTTGAGCAGCAGCGAGTTCACAAGGCTGAAAATAGCCGTGTTGGCGCCAATTCCCAGGGCCAGCGTTAGCACCGCGGTCACCGCAAAGCTCGGCGCCTTCCTGAGCTGACGAAATGCAAACCGAAGATCCTGAAGCATGTTCCCCATGCAAGCCTCCGCGCGCACCATGGCACGATCCTGGAAATGCACGTTCCTGCCAGGGAAGTGCACGTCCCCTGCCAAACCACTTCAAACGCAAGTAGTTCATTTGCAGGGAAATGCGCTCATTCACCGATTCCCCTCCATGCGCATCTTGTACGGAATCGAAAATCGTTGTCCGAAACCGGACAGCCCTCCGCATGAAATGAAACCGGTGCGCTTCAGTTCATCGCAGTACGCGCTGAGCAAACCCCTCACCAATTACACTTTCAAGGGAATGCCCCCGCCCGACCCATTCGCGCCCCAGCTCGACCTCACCTTCGCCGAGCCCCGCTCCACCCGCCGCATCTGGCCGGTCCGCGAACTGGTCGCCCAGGTCCGTGAGCTCATCGAGCAGGAGTACGGCGACGTCTGGGTCGAAGGCGAAATCTCCAACTACCGTCCCGCCCCCTCCGGCCACGTCTACTTCACCCTCAAGGACGCTGACGCCCAGCTCCCCATCGTCCTCTTTCGCCGCCAGGCCATGCTCCTCCGCTTCCGACCCGAGGACGGCGTCCACGTCCTGGTTCGCGGCCGCGTAAGCGTCTACGAGCAGCGCGGCCAGATGCAGCTTGTGGCCGAAACCATGGAGCCCGTCGGCGCCGGCTCGCTCCAACTCGCCTTCGAGCAGCTCAAGCAGCGTCTCAAAGCCGAAGGCCTCTTCGACGCCGCCCGCAAGCGTCCCCTGCCTGCCTTTCCCCGCACCGTCGGCATCGTCACCTCGCCCGCCGGCGCTGTCATCCGCGACTTCCTCTCCATCGTCGCCCGCCGCCACTCCGGCCTCAGCGTCCTCGTCGTCCCCGTCTCCGTCCAGGGCGACCAGGCCCCCGCCGAAATCGAATCCGCCCTCGCCTGCCTCAACGCCACCGGCCCCAACGCCCCACCCCTCGTCGACGTCATCGTCCTCGCCCGCGGCGGCGGCTCGCTTGAAGACCTGGCCGCCTTCAACTCCGAGCGCGTCGCCCGCGCCATCGCCGCCTCGCGCCTTCCCGTCGTCTCCGCCATCGGCCATGAAACCGACTTCACCATCGCCGACTTCGCCGCCGACCTCCGCGCCCCCACCCCATCCGCCGCCGCCGAGCTCATCACCGAAGCCCAGCACAAAATCGCCGAGCACCTGGCCACCCAATTCAACCGTCTTGCCCGCGCCGTCCGCTTCCAGCTCTTGCAAGCCAGCCAGCGCCTCACCCACCTGCCCGTCACCCGCGCCGAGTCCCGCGTCTCCGCGCTCCTCCACCGCCACGCCCAGCGCCTCGACGACTTCTCCTTCCGCGTTGAATCCGCCCTCACCGCCCAACTCCGCCTTCGCCAGCGCCACGCCGCCGATCTAGCCGCCGCCGTCCTCCGCCACGATCCCCGCCAATCGCTCGCCCAGGCCCGCGAGCGCCTCCAGGCCGGCCGCAACCACCTCCATCGCTCTCTCGAACACCGCCTCCACGCCTCCGTCGCCACCCTCACCGCCCTCAACGCCCGCCTCCACTCGCTCTCGCCCCTCGCCGTTCTCGATCGCGGTTACGCCCTGGTTCTCACCGCCCAGGGCAGCCTGGTCCGTTCCGCCGCCCAGCTAACCCCGGGCGACCAGCTCCTCACCCGCCTCGCCGACGGCGCATTCTTGAGCCGCGTCGAATCCACCGCCCCCGCTTCACCGGCTCCCCAAGCCAAATCCCCCATCCCCAGGCGATAAAATCGATAATTGAGCCTATGACCGCAACCGCCACCCGCAAACTCTTCGGCACCGACGGCATTCGCGCCATCGCCGGCAAATCCCCGCTCGACCCCACCACCATCTACGCCGTCGGCCTCGCCCTCGCCCACTCCCTTGGAACTTCCGAGACAGGACCTGCCGAAGCAGCCCGCGAAGCCCCGCAGCCCGCCGTCCTCCTCGGCCGCGACACCCGCGAATCCAGCCCCTGGATCGCTGCCACTCTCGCCGCCGCCCTCCGTTCCGCCGGCGCCCGCGTCGAATCCGCCGGCATCGTCCCCACCCCCGCCGTCGCCTTCCTCGCCCGCACCCACGGCTTCCACGCCGGCGTCGTCATCTCCGCCTCCCACAATCCCTGGCGCGACAACGGCATCAAGCTCTTCGGCGCCGACGGCTTCAAGCTCCCCGACTCCGTCGAGCTGGCCATGGAAAACGAAATCCTCCATCTCGCCTCTCAAATCCAGGCTCCCGATCCCGCCTCGCTGCCGCCCGTCGAAGACAACCCCGCCTTCCAGGCCGGCTACATTCAGTTCCTCCTCGCCGCCGTCCCCGGCCTATCGCTCTCCGGCCTCCGCATCGTCGTAGATTGCGCCAACGGCGCAGCCGCCGCCGTTGCCCCCGAGCTTTTCCGCCGCCTCAACGCCGATCTCGCCGCCGCCGTCACCCTCCTCAACACCGCCCCCGACGGCCGCAACATCAACGATCACTGCGGCGCCCTCCATCCCGCCTTCGTAGCCGCCCAAGTCGCCGCCCGCTCCGCCGATCTCGGCCTCACCTTTGACGGCGACGCCGACCGCTGCATGTTGGCCGGCCCGCACCGCAACGTCATCAACGGCGACGCCATCCTTCTCATCGCCGCCCGCGACCTCAAAGCCCGCGGCCTGCTCACCGGCGATCTGGTCGTCGCCACCACCATGTCCAACATGGGTCTCGAAGCCGCCCTCAAGCGCAGCGGCATCCGCATGTTCCGCGCTCCCGTCGGCGACCGCTACGTCCTCGAGCAGATGCTCGCCCGCCACGCCGCCCTCGGTGGCGAGCAGTCCGGCCACATCCTTCTCCCTCATCTAGCCACCACCGGCGACGGCCTGCTCACCTCCCTCGTCGTCCTCGACCTCATCGCCCGCTCCGGCAAATCCATCGACGAACTCACCGCCGACCTCCGCGTCTTCCCCCAGGTCATCGTCAACATCAAGGTCCGCGAAAAGCGCCCTCTCCATTCCATCCCCGCCGTAGCTCAAGCCATTCGCGCCGCCGAAGAAGAGTTAAAGGACACCGGCCGCGTAGTTATCCGTTACAGCGGCACCGAAGCCCTCGCAAGAGTCATGATCGAAGCCGAATCCCAAGCCTCCATGACCCACCACGCCGAAGCCATCGCCGAAGCCATCCGCGCCGAACTCGGCGTGTAGCTCGGGTATAATTCCGCATGGCCAAAAGGCTGACATCACTTGACGGAGAGAGCTGGGAAGGCGGGTGGCCCCGGTCTTCACTGGCATTTTATCCAGTTGAGGGTGCCCCCTGTACCTTTG
>PLGM01000403.1:0-4572 GCA_003139795.1 Acidobacteriaceae bacterium
TTGTTGTCGATCGGCACGGCGCCATCCCTGCAGAAGACATTCAGTTCCTGCCACTGGCCCAGAGCATAGTTGATCGCTTCCGCCATCGGATGCCTGGGCAGCAACTGTTCCTTCCACTCGAGAAGTCGGTCATGCAACTCCGCCAGCAGAGGTTGAGACTTCTCGCCGCGTAATTGCAGGCGAGCTTCAACAGAAGCATCCTTGGCAAGGCGCTCGACAGCATAAAGCGCACGCACTCGTTCGACAGCTTGGCGTGCGATCTCGGGCGCGGATTTCTCCGCCTCGACCAACTTCCTTTTCATATGTGCCCAGCATCCGGCACGCGTAATCGCGTTGCCGACAACGACGCCGTTGTAACCGGCATAGCCATCCGCTAACAGAACCTGGTTGTAATCTTTCAGGAACCGCGTCGGCCCATTGCGACATCGGTCCATGGTGAAGTCGAAGACGTTGTACGGATAATCCTGGTCGCCAACGTAGACCCACATCCGCGCATTCGCCACCTTGTCTTTGCTCTGCATGGGCATGATGGTGTCATCAGTGGCCACTACATGCGAGCATCGTACGCGATCAGCCATCAGATCATAGAGCAGTTCCACCAGGTCCGCCACATCGCCGCACCAGACCGATTGCGTGGCCCGCGAGATCTCGAAGCCCTGCCGTGTGAAGATGTCTTCAAGTCTGTAGAGCGGGAGGTAGTCGCTAAATTTGCTGGTTACGATGTAAGCCAGCAAGCCCGGACCGGCAAGACCTTTATCGATGGCTGTCTCTGGCTTCTTCGCCGCATGGATATTGGGGTTTTCGCCATTCGCCTCACAGCGTGTGCAGGCATACTTTTTGCGCACATGATGCAAACGCTCGAAGTGGCCGGGAAGATACTCAACCTGCCAGCTTTCATCCGAGCCGATCTCCTTGCGCGTCAGACCGCAGCAAGGACATGCGCGTTCCGCCTCGCTCAACTCATAGACATGCGTCGTGACGGGAAGATTTTCAAAGTTGGCAAGATTGCGCCTGCCCTTGCGACGCTTCACGCGACGCAACTCTTCGGCTGGCTCTGCCGGATGCGGAAGATCATCTGTGTTGATCGGCTTTTGATCTGCCGCTTCGGCGAAGCTCAGCAGCATCTGCGCTACATCATGGTCGGACTGCAAACGATCCGCGCGTGGACCGTAATACCACTTCTTGTAGCGCTCCAACTCAAGCTTCACGCGAACAAGCTCGACCTGCAGTTGCTCCGTCTGCTTGCGCTGTGCATCACTTTTCGACAGCAGTTCGAGCACAAGCGAGCGCAACGATGTGCTGTCTTCCGGTAACTCAAACGCGTTGAAATCGCTCTTCGGCACTTATAGAAATAGACGGTTTCAACCTGCTGTAAGTCGCTTCATGCAACCACTCTTTTCTGATTTTTTATACGATCCTTCGGCAGGCGCTCATAGCGCGGAACGCGCTTCAGCTTGGCCATGTCGATGCCGTCAAGCAACATCGCCAACTCGCTTGCACGCAGCTCAATCGAGTTGCTGCCCTGCACGATCCGGGGTAGCTTGAACACACCAACTTCGAGGCGTTTGTACCACAACACGTAACCATCGCGATCCCAGGTAAGGATCTTCAACCGGTTGCCGTTGCGCGATCGGAAAAGAAACAGATGACCGCTCAGAGGATCCTGGCCAATCACCGCCTGCACGCGTTCGGCAAGACGATCGAACCCGCAGCGCATGTCCGTTGCTTCGGCCGCAAGCCAGATCCGCGGCCCCGGCGCACCATCCAGCGCACGAAGACTCGGAAGGCCGATCACGACTCCTGCTCCAGCAAAGATAGAAGCCGGTGCAGGTGAGCCGCATCAAACCCCGGCTCTACCATCAAGCTCCAGCCGCGCTGATGATGGAGCTCGATGCCCACTGATCGCATAGATGCTGGCGCTGATGGAACTGCTACCTCGACAGCGACAAATGATGTTTCTTCCGACTTACGCAAGCGCTTCTTCCACTCATACAGCTGCCACTCTCGCAACCCGCGTTCACGACAAAACGCTGCCACACTCTTGCCGCTGGATACTTGCTCCGATACAACATCCCGCCATCGCGATAGGTCTTCTTCTCTGTAACGTCCCATGACATCAGAATCATGTCCAAAGCAGAGATCCACAAGATGTTGTTTGCATACCGCTCACCGAAGAGCAACGTCAAATCGGTTGTGCTGAGTGAAGAGGGCGAGGCGTGGATGTGCGAGCAGATCATGTATTCGGTCGGCATCCAGGACCCGGTCGCGGCGCGCGCGGTGCTTGTGCGCTGTTCTGCCGGTTCGAAACGAGCACCACGTGTTGGCCGAATTTTGTTCGTGCATTTCGCATGGCCGTGTAATCGGACTAAGTGGCATTCTTTATCGGGCGCTGCCCTCGCGGCGTAAGTTCATCCAAAAAGAGGATGGGCGAGAAAGGCCGCTTGGGATTGCTGCGCTGGAAGATAAGATCGTCCAGCGTGCCGTAGTGGAGGTGCTCAATGCGATTTACGAACAAGACTTTCTAGGCTTTTCATACGGGTTTCGACCAGGACGCGGCCAGCATAATACGTTGGACGCACTCGCGGTAGGGATTACGTACACGAAGGTGAGCTGGATAGTAGACGCCGATGTCCGATCATTTTTGGAAACGTCGTCATACTGCCCCCATGTTCATGAAATGCTCTCAAACAGGTCAGGTTGATTGTCTATCACTTTGATTCGTAAGCCTTTGCGTCGTCCTTTGATAACCAGTACAGCTTCAAGCTCGCCACGCTTTACACGCTGCAACACGGTTTGGCGCGAGACGCCCAATTTCAGTGTTGTTTCCAGCATGGGTAGATACTCCGGCTGCGCTTCCTCCACGCAACGTGCACGCAACTCATCGGTGATGCGAATTTGCCAAGGTGCTCCGGGCGTTACTTGCTCACCAGGTATGAAACCATCATTGAGCCACCGGTGCAAAGTAGAAGTGTTGATACCTATTATCTTCGCGGCTTGTCGAATAGACGCCAGTTCACCAGCGGCCTGCTCAGCCGGCGGTTGGAACCGAGGAATGTTTCGATAGCGGCGGAGGCTGCCGACCTGATTGGCCGTGAATCGTTCTCCAGTCGCCGTTTTGCGATCCTGACGATTGAAGATACCGGCGATCACATCGTCGGAATAGAGAACGGCGAGACGGCGAAGAAGTGAGATCGTGTCTTCGTCGGTGCGGACGCCTCGCGGCTGATAACGCGGCAGGGAGAGATCCACGTCCGTGAGCGTGCCGCCGTGCCAGCGCAGAGTCAGATGAGCACTTTGTCCCGGACGATCAACAGTAACAATCACTTCTTCCAGAAGGGCGCGCAAGAGTTCCTTGCGATCGCGATCCGTAGTGGTGGGTGCGGCCCAGACTCTGCGCAGATCGGTGCCGAGAGCACGGAGTTTGTTCTTGCCTTCCTGGGTAATAGCACAAGGCTTTTGTTGCACGCGCCGCATGAGCTCTGCTTCGGCCGCGGCCAGATCGCGCAGACGTTTTTCCCATTCTGCTTCCAGACCTCGAGCTACGAGTCTGTTTTCCGGCTCGACCGCGCGATATCGGCGCTCGGCACGTTCCGCTTCGTAACGAGCGCGTTCCAGCGCAAGACGCCATTGCCTTAGAGCTGCATCCTGGTCATCTTCGAGTTGTTGCATGGCAAGTTGCGTGGCTTCGATCGCCGCCGGTGTCACCGCTTTGAGAAATGCGTCGACAACCGCTTGATCGATTTGCATGCCGCCCACAGTCAGACAGAACATGCCTCGTCCCTCGACGATATCTTTGCCGGAGCAGTGATAGCCGGGCGAAGCGGTTCTGCCGGTGTAGTGGGTATGCAGACGGCGGCCGCACTTTCCACATGTGGCCAGGCCTTGCAACAGGGCAGCGCCTTCTCTCACAGCTCCTCCCGCCTGGTGTGGCTGAGGATGAACGTTGGTGTCAATGCGCGCCTGATTGGCTTGGAACGTAGCCCAGTCGATGAAGCCGGGATGATGTTCGGTAAGAAGCACGGACCACTCACCCATAGGCAAATGACGAGTCCGTTTTCGTGGCGTTCCGTGTTCATCGACATAACGCTCATGACGGCACTTCCCATATGCGTAGGCGCCAGCAAAAACCGGGTTGGTGAGCACGTTATGAACGCCCGTGTAGGTTGCGACAGCCCATCGAATCTCGCTTTTCATAGTAGCGCGCATCGGGAATAAGAGTCCCTCGGAGCGGAACCACAGCCATACTTTGCGGACCGAACCAAACTCTGTGAATTTGGAAAAGACGGTGCGAAGGATGCTGACGACAGACTCATCGGGATGAAAACAGATCTCTCCGTCCTGTTCCCCCCAGACAAAGCCAACGGGCAAGCCACGACGCAGTTCGCCACGTGCCGCCTTATTACGGATCCCACCATCCAGCCGCGCACGGAGGACATGAAGTTCCGCTTCCGACATGGTGCCTTTTAATCCGAGGATCAAGCGATCATTAAAAAGAGAAGGATGATAGATGCCGTCGCTGTCGCCGATCAGCGTGTCCGTGATGCCGCAGAGATCGAGCAGGCGGTACCAGTC
>PLGM01000403.1:4597-5150 GCA_003139795.1 Acidobacteriaceae bacterium
CCCAAAGCTACTTCCGCTGTCATGCGAGCAAACCCGGAACGCTTGGCTGATCCGGAACCAGATAAGCCAAGATCTTCGTCAATGACGATTACTTGTTCCTTGGCCCATCCCATTTCACATGCCTTCTCAACCAAAGCATACTGGCGGGCGGGGGACTCGCGATTGNNGCGGTGGACTCGCGATTGTTCTCGACCTGAGAAGGACTGGACTGGCGAATGTAAACAAACGCAGATCGCCGCGTATGGCTTGGTCTCACCTTGGTGAAATCACTCATGACCCTTCTCCTCGTGACGGTCGTCCATGTGTTCCCTGGCGATGAGGCGTGCCAGAATCTCGATCACGAGAAGTTTCTTTTCCTCGTGCAGAGTCTCCCATGGGTTGGTTTCGTCGAGAAGAAGATCGAAGAGGGTTGGATATTTCTCTCGCAACGGGGCTCTCCTTCCGTGCCGGGAAGTTCCCGGCTTCGCTCGCATGTGCAACGATGCGACTGAGGAGAGCGTCAACGACGGCGCGGGCATGAAGCAAGTCCTGCAAGGAGCCGAGCGTTTCCGCA
>PLGM01000245.1 GCA_003139795.1 Acidobacteriaceae bacterium
CTCTCCCAAAACTCCGCGACCGTTCAATTCGGCCGTGATCTCGCGTTCTATCTTCCTTTGAGCGACAAACAGTTCGTAAATCTGACGAACTGTCTCAACCTCCAATTCCGGGCCGGGAACCAGGATGACGCGATCTGTCTGCAGGCTCTTTCGCTCTCCTCGACCCAACAGCCCCTTGGGATTCCTGTCCCGGTCAATCAACTGACGCCGCAGACCATATCCGGGAGGACCACCTTGACGGAATCCCAGTTCGATCAGACGACACTGCCCGGAAAAGACCTTGACTGACAGCTCCCGGCTGTATTCGGCCGCCATCGAACGCTTCAACGTTTTGAGAACGGAAGATGACATGCTCCCGTCGTTCTCGAACTGCTCAGCGCAATAATGGACGCGAATGCCGGCTCTCTTGAGCACATATTCGTAATAGGCGCTTTCATCTACATCCTGGAAGCGCCCCCACCGGCTGACGTCGTACACAAGCAGTGCGGAAAAGTCTGTCCGCTTGTTTTCCACGTCCGACATGAGCTTATTCAGCCCTTCGCGTCCTGCGATATTTAGACCACTTCGCCCATGATCCGAGTACTCACGAACAATTTCCATTTGGTGGGAGGCGGCGTATTGGCGGACCACCTCCAGTTGGTTCTCAGGAGAGTACTGTTGATGCTCGGTGGACATACGCACGTAGTGCGCAGCTCGCAGAGGAAGAAGCGGGTTCGTGAATGTCGTAGACGTCTTCTCCATTCGTTTGCCACCAACTTGCGCAGAATCGAAAACCCACCATGGCGTTCGGCATCTGGTGAGACCTCAAAGTGCTCCATAGAACTAGTGGAGGAGCAATGATCTTTTCGCGACAAGGCGGTGAGATTTTTCTTTGGGAGATTTCCATCGGTGTTTGTAGTGTCCGAAAAGTCGGACCTGAATGCGCGTGGCGCAGTGAGGAAGTCTCCTAAATTTCTTCTTTTATCAAGTGCCCCCGCTTCAGGCGGCGTTCTGGCAGAGGCGGAAGGAACCTGTAAAGGCTCTCCGCTTCACTCCGACCGCTGACGCGGCGCCTGCAGCGGCCTTGACAGAACCCTCCCGCCCCTGACCGCCGCAAAGAGCCATGAAGCGGGGGCACTCAACAAAAGAAATTTGGGTTTGGGTGCTCTTGCTCGTGGACGCCACTCCGCCCCAAGCGGGCGACATCAGGAGCATCGTATGCCGATCATCGACACCGTCAGGAATCTGCTCACTCACAACAAAATTCCCTCTCTCGACAATCTACAGATGTCGGATCTATTGCACCATCTGTTCACAACCTCCGAGAAGACAGAACGCATTCAGGTTGCCGAAGCCGTGTACCGCCGCGATCACGGCCATCCGAGCGCACTGGATGTATTTCTTGCCTGCACGCTTCCCTTGGCTGAGAAGGCCGCGCGCCGCCGGGCGCACAGGGTATTCATTTACCCATCAGATTGGCAACTTGAATTGATGTACGATGGCGCAGTCGCGGCGGCGATTGCCGTGTTTCAGTGCAACTTTGCCGTGGAGACGGGAACCAATGCTTTTCGACGCTATCTACTTCGTGCACTGGCGTTGGGAGCCGTGCGATCGTATTTTAAGCGCGAGGAGAACGACGGCATTCGGGCAGTCGCCGATCTCACCGCGGTTCCCATCCATATCAAGGCGCACAATAATCAGGCCGAGCAGGACATCATCGCTCGGGAACTACTCGATCAGGTAACCGGCTTCCCGAACTTGCGACCCGATGTGTGCGCAACTCTACTCTGCATTCGAGCACTCGGCCCGGACGAGGCGCTCAAGGAGCACGCTTTCACGGCATCGGGCGATCCTGACAGATGGAAAAGGGAAAGAGGCAGGAGGCCGATCCTCAACCCGAATGCGATTGCCCAAGCGATGGGGACTGATCGGAGTACGGTTCATCGTAATCTCCGTGAAGCAAGAATCATCCTCCGCAGCGCCTTCAATGCGGACGGCAAACTGTTCCTGAGCCACTAAAGCGCCGCCAAGTAATTCCGCGCCAGCCATCGGTTCCGATGGCTGGCGCATTCTTTTGTACCAAATCACTCTTTTGAGGAGAAATCAGATGATTCGCGAATTTGAGCAGTATCGCTTCGCCCGTATCGAGGGCCGCAACGTCACACGCGCTCGACTCCAATCAAAATTCAAGGATGGAATCAACGACCTTGACGAATTGGAGAAGGCGGTCGCTTTGGAGCTAACCATGGAAACGCCCTGCGCGCCATGGCGGAAGTCGGAAATCGAGCAAATAGGTTGTCGCGATGGGATGCGCCGGGCTATCCATGAGTTTTTCGGGGAACTACGCCGGCAAATACCAGGTGCAGATCGCCATCGTTCCGCTGGATAGCAATTCGTGGGTGGACCTGCCCGTCTTCCCGCCCTCTTAAGATGCTCCTGCTTGTTCTCAGGAGCGCCTGTCTCGGCCCACCCGACGGGCATGACGATGCCAATACTGTCCGGCTAACGCCTGTCCTTGAAGACGCCGCTCGCGTCCTGGGGCAAAAGTCGCGGCAGTGCTGCGAGTTTCTTGTCCGACAGGATACGCTGTCACCAGCCACAGTTCCCAAGGCCTAACAGCCGAGCGCGTCCTCGTGAACGCCGACACCGGCGTCCACCCGGACCTGCTCAACTCGCGATTTGGCAACGTGTCCATCTCACGCGACAGCCACGAGGCAACCGTAACCACCCGACGAGTATGAGCACGGCGCGCCTCCAAACCGTGAACTGTTCCAGCAGCAGTCGGAGATCCCATAGCAATAGTGCCACACCTCGTGGCACTATTGCGGAATCCGGCGCTCTCTAATGCTGGATGTCAGTTGTTCGTTGAAAGAGCGTCCGCAATGCGGCCACGGATTTCGGTAAGCCTTGTGCTTCGAGAGATGCGAGGAATTCTTCGATGGACTTCGGCGGATTCTTGAGACTTCGGCGATGCGCTTCGGCGGCATCCATGACAACATCGGGAGCCAGGTCGATCAGTTGCAGAATGAATTCGTCCGGATGCAGCGCCTCAATTTCGTACTGCTGAAGAACTTCGCTCGGAAAGTCCTTCAAATTCATAGTGACGATCACCTGAGCCTGGCCGCGGATCGCCGCTGCAACTACATGGCGGTCGTTTTCGTCCGGCAGGCTCAAGGTGGGAATCAAGTCCTCATAGCCCTCTACGAGTGCGTCGAGCGTCGCTTTATCCATCAGTTGCCGAGTACGTTCCAGCTTTTCTCGCGTGAGGTCCGGCCTATTCTTCAGCAGATTTGAAATCCATTCCTCGTGAACAGCGGCGGACCACTTGGCGCGGAAGAGACCGGTAAGCGCCAAGTGCATCAGAAAATTCCGAAGCTCCGCGGGGTACAGAACGTTCGCATCGTAGAACGCAATTAGCGCAGCCATGCTCAGATACCCAACTCCTGGTCGTAGGCCGCGAGTTCAGCAAGGGCCGCCTTGCGCTCCGTATCGATCTGCCGTTTATAAGCCAGCGCGCTCTTGAAGGGAACACGGCGATGTGTTCCAACCTTGTGGAATTCGATCTTGCCCTCATCGAGCAGGCGGATTAAAGTCGGCCGCGAGACATTCAACAGATCGGCGGCCTCCTGGGTCGTGAGTTCCGCATGGACTGGGATCAGCTTGACTGCATTGCCCCGGCTCATCTCATCCAGAATCTGAACCAGCAGATGCGCCGCTTGGGCAGGGATTTTGATCGATGGTTCCTTGAGGGGATTGATTGCGCGCAGATCGAACGGCGAAGTCGAACTCAGGCGCGGTGCCAGAATCTTCTTAGTCTCCTTGGCCAGCTTGACGTCTTCCTCGGAGGGGATAAAGGGAGTGAGATGGACAGTGGCAGACATGGCAGAAGACCTCAACTGCGATTATATTCAATCGAAGCAAACGAACACAAGCGCAATAATCGAAAGATTATGCAGTTTTGGATCTGCGCTCAAAATGAAGTCTGAGTAGCGCCATGGCGGCAGCATCCGCATAGCGAATTCTGGCGTCCGATTGGCGTCCGATAAGGGTTCCCATGGCGTCCTTTGAGGCACTTTGGTAGCCATCCGCGTCCTCTAGTTTCAATAACTTACGAATCCGTGAATCCCTTTCACGGCGATAACACGGGNNCAAATTAAATCAATAACTTAGCGGAAATCCCTCGAAATCGCTGGGGACCAGCTTGGGGACCAGTTAAGTCCCCACGGAGAGTGTCCGTTCGCGCGCTTCCAGTCGCACCATCTCTACGACTTTCTGCTGTGCCTTCCGTTTGGCCGGCATTTGCGCCTGCGCATAGACATCCATTGTCACCTTCACCGAACCGTGGCGCAGCAACTCCTGCACCACTTTGACATCCTCTCGATTGGCCTGGAGAAGCGTCGTGTAGGTGCGCCGGAAGGTGTGCCACGAGACCCGCTTGTTAATGCCGAGTTCCCGAATGACAGGCTCAATGTGGTAGCGCATGATGCTCTGTAGCCAAAGCGGCTGTTTGCCGCGCTTCTTTCCTGCGCGGTGGCTGTTCGAGGCGAAAACCCAATCACCCGGCTCGCGATACGGTGTAACGCGATACCAGGCCAATAGGTCCTGCGCCGTAAACTCATCAATAGGCACGGGCTTCTGAGAGGCTTCCGTCTTGCAGCGCCCTACCACTTGATCCACGACAGACCGCCGGACATCGATCAGCAGGTTCGCAAAATCGATGTCTCCCCACTGGATGCCGGTCAACTCCCCGCGCCGCAGCCCAGTGACCATCGCGAGAAACAGCAACACCCGCTCCCGCAACTGAAGTTTGGCGACAATGGCCCGCATCTCGGAAACTTCGAGAATGTCCGGGATGCTGACCCGTTTCGAGCTTTGGCGCACGCCGGCGCCTTTATTCGGTCCGCTGATTGGGTTGCGGTCCGTAAAATCCCAGCGGATCGCATGATTAAAAAGCACGCTCATCAGATTGCGAATCTTGGCTTTGCTGGCCGGCGCTAAAGGCTTCAATTCCCTTTCTACAGCAAGTGATTGAGGCCCTTTTCCCTTGCGAGGCTTCTGGTGCAGCTTTCGTAGCCATTCCTCCACCAGCGGAGCTTTGATCGCGGTGAGCTCTTCTTTTCCCCACCGCGGCTCAATCCAGGAATTCAGATTAGCTTCATACCGATCCCGCGTGGACCAAGCACGTCCATCCTCGCCTTTGTCCACGAGTTCTTTCTCCCTTGAGAGTACCGAGTTCTGG
>PLGM01000027.1 GCA_003139795.1 Acidobacteriaceae bacterium
TTATTTAGGGCCGGATCAGTAAGGGGATTGCGAGGAAATTAAAGAGCTCAAAGCAGCAGGTGCAACAACTTACTGGCACAATGCGAGGTTTCGAGAGAGACAAGCTGGTCTCGAAAGACGCTATCTTTCGACGCTTCCTGTCAGGTGCGAAGACAGATGGCACCACCGTCTACCTCGTTTGCACGTCTGCCGGTGAAGTGGGCGTGAACATCTCAGCGGACCACCTGATTTGCGATCTCTCCCCGTTCGATAGCATGGTTCAGCGGTTTGGCCGCGTGAATCGTTTCGGAGACCGCAATGACACTAAGATTCATATATTTTATCCAGCGAAATTCAAGAAAGACGACGACCTTGATGATCGGCGCGAGAAAACTCTTACACTGATCCAGAAACTGCCGGGTAAAGACGCCAGCCCAAAGGCACTCGGCGAGTTGGACCCCAATGAATGCCTTGCCGCGTTCACGCCAACACCCACGATTCTTCCAGCAACCGACATCTTGTTCGACTCCTGGGCACTCACGACGATTAAGGGCAAGCTTCCTGGCCGTCCCGCAGTCGAACCATACTTACATGGAATCAGCGAGTATGAGCTGCCGGAGACATATGTGGCCTGGCGTGAGGAGGTGGATGTTATTACGGAAGAGTTGTCGAAACAATATCCGCCAGAAGATCTGCTGGAAGACTATCCACTGAAGCCGCACGAACTGTTGCGTGACCGCAGCGGCCGCGTCCTGGAGGATCTCAAGAAACTCGCAAAACGACATCCTGATGCTCCGGTCTGGCTGCTGGCGGACGACGGCAGTGTTGAGCCGTCAACTCTGAGGGACTTGGCGGGAGACAAGAAAAAAGACCGGATCGATTACAAAACGATTTTGCTTCCTCCATCGGTCGGCGGATTGAGCGAAGGCTTGTTGGATGGCGATTCAGACACAGCTGGCGATGTGGCCGATGTATGGCCGGATGGGGACGGCCCTCAGCCTCGCATCCGCGTTCGGGACGCCAATCCTCAGTTGATGGAAAAGATAAAGGGGATGCGACTCATTCGGACCATTGACACTGTTCCTCGCGCCGAAGAAGAGTCAGATGGAGGCGAAGTAGCTGGCCACAGATTTTGGCACTGGTATGAACTCCCGAAATGGGCCGATGACGATGGCTCTAAGAGCGGAGCAGGGGCGGTACTGTGGCAGGTCCATACAGATGACGTGGTTTGCAACACCAAACGGATCGTTGAGCAATTGCCGCTCTCGGATGAACTGCGAAAAGCGATTGTCATCGCGGCGCGCTTTCACGATCACGGGAAGCGGAGACCGTTGTTTCAAAGAATCGTTGGTAACGCGGATAGCAATATCCTGCTCGCAAAGTCTGGACGAAAGAAACAGCCTTACAGCCTAAATGAGCACTACCGGCATGAGTTTGCTTTGCTGCTGGACTTCCAAAAAGAATCAGAGTTTCTGGATTTAAGCCAGGAGATGAGGGAATTGGCGCTCCATCTGGTTGCGGCACATCACGGACGCGGACGCCCGCACTTCCCGGCAGAAGAAGCCCACGATCCGGAGGCAACCGAGAAAGCTATTTCCATAGCCGCCGCACAGGTGCCGCAGCGTTTCGCCAGGCTGCAACGTAAATATGGACGCTGGGGATTGGCTTATCTTGAATCCTTGCTCCGTGCCGCCGATTACGCCGCAAGCGCAAATCCATCGGCGTTCTTGGAAGGTGACCTGTGAGCATTCGAATCGATACCGACCCAACCAATCCCGGCCAATTCTTCGCTTGCTGCGGCCTGCTGGAATTGGCTGATCGCCTATGGGGAGGGGCGGAAGGGTGGTTTGAAACCAGTTCGTTCTGTATAAGGACTGAGGAGGCGCAGGCTTCATTATTGAAGCTCTTGGCAGCAGCACGGGACTTTCGATTGTCGGAACGTGACGACGCATCTTCTGATGAAGACGAGGAGGACCAGGATGACGGCTCTGACGATAGGACAGAACCGTTGACCATTATCTCACCTATCTCTCTCCGCCTGGATTGGTGGGAAGACAAATCCATAAAGACGTGGGCCGGTTCCATGAATGCACGCAAGATATTCCTTGCGATGTGTAGCGCCATCGACCCGCAACATACGAGTCCTTTCAACCAAAGCCAAGTTGTCTTCGATACACAAGCGCCAGATTCGGCCAACGGCAAGAAAGGCAAGAGCGTGAAGAAGCGCGAACCTTTCTACTTCGACGGTCAGCGAGGCGCCAGCGCTTCGTCCATCGACGTCGGGTACTCAACGGATAAGTTGAAGTTGAATACACTTTCCCATCCAGTTGTGGAGTCGATGTGCTTCGTGGGCTTGCAAAGATGCAGGCCAAGACCTACTCGAACACCACGCGTTTTCGACTATTTCGCGTGGCGCATACCCCTTCCGCTCTCGATTGCGTCAGCAGCCGTTTCCGGTCTTATTGGGGGTGGTGACTGTTACCGCTTTGCGAATGATTTCCGCACAGATCAGAGAAAGCACAAGGCATTTATGCCCGCAACACGCATTCCAAGGAGTTCACAATGAGCGATCTACTGAAGAAGTACGATCTATGGCTTGAGGACGACGGACCAGCAGCCTTGGTTATCCGTGAGTATCTCATGCCTATTGAGGGACTAGATGGGGTTCTATTCCCTGCAACCTATGCAGCCAGCGAAGACAAGACGTTCAAAGGCGGCTACAACATCGACACGTTCGCCGACGGCAAAAACATCTGCCTGATTGACAGCGTAGGATCACAGGCAAATCGAATTGAGCCGCTGTTTGCGCGGCAGCAATACGCGGGTCTTGTACCTCAGATTGTGATCACAGCAGGCACAAAGAGTGTCAACCTGCTCAATGCCGGACATCGTGCGGGGGATGCCATTGTCCGCTGTTCCGAATTGCAGCAGGAACTGCGAGACGCATTCCATGAGTTGCAGCAGAAGGGTAACGCCGAACCGCTGGCAAAGATCGCGCCAACCTCAATCGTATTTGGTGCCTGGGATTCTCGTGACACGCAAGCCAAACTGCCGCGTCTGATTGCTTCGACGATCCGCGCCTTCGACGTGCGCGAGCTTAACCGGTCAGCAACCTATGTGCCGCCTGTGGATTATATAGCCGAAAAGTTGATCGAAAAGACAGACAGCGCAAGCATGGGTACAGAAAAAGATCCCAATTCTAAGCATGGGTTTCTACACGCCTTGGCCTCCTGGAAACACGGAGGCGTGATTGCCACAGGAGGGATTCGCCGCGATGCATCGCTGCACCTTGCGGCATTGCGGCTTCTGGCCGTGGATGAGGGCAAACAACTGCAAGATAAACTGCCTCTGATGAGATATATTCTCGGTCTTGCCTTGACGGCGTTTACCTATTCTTCTTCCGGCTATCTTCGCCAGGGCTGTAACCTTGTCCTCGATCCAGATAAGCATCGAGAGTTTTCCGAGGTATATGGCGATGGGCACCGCATCCCAGCTACAGTAACCCATGACGAAGCACTTGAGTACGCCCAAGCCGCCGCCTCGGAGTTTGTCATCGGAGATAACCGCACAGTTCCGTTTGATAAGGAGAAGGCTATGGCAGACATCGGCGAAGAATCGGGAAAGAGCAAGAAGAAAAGGAACGCAAAGCCTGTCGGGACAGAAGAGTAGCCGAAGAAAACCATGCCCTCACACTTCTGCCTATCCATTCGATTTCTCGATTCGGCATTCCACGGTCGCCGCGATGGGAACCAGCCGGAGTGGCCTCCCTCGCCGTTGCGCGTCTTTCAGGCGTTGGTGGCAGCCGCTGCAAAACGGCGCGGAGCAAATGACTTCGCCGCACTGCGATGGTTGGAGCAGGAGCCCGCGCCAGTCGTGATCGCCCCAGTTGCCGTCGTTGCAAGCCATAGTTATCGCCTCTCTGTGCCAAACAATGCGATGGACATTGTCGCCAGAGCGTGGGCTCGCGGCAACGATTCCAACTCTGGCGACGCGAATCCAGCGACACATCGCACCATGAAGAGCATTCGTCCGGTGCTGATGAGGGGGGGGGACGCAGTGCATTATCTTTGGCTTCTTGCTGAACCGGCCGATGAGACAGCTCGCGCAAATGTGGAAACACTGTGCGGCGTAGCCCGTAGTGTTGTTTCGCTAGGCTGGGGCGTTGACATGGCAATTGGTCACGGAGCGATACTATCGAATGACGAGACCAACACTCTTCAAGGGGAGCGATGGCTTCCCTCGCAGGGAGAGATGGTCAATGAGCTGCGCTTACCGAGACGAGGCACACTCGCTGCGTTGGAGAATCGGCATACGGGCTTTCTCAATCGTATCGGTTCCGGTGGCTTTACTCCGCCTCCGACATTGACTGCCTATGAAACGGCGACGTACCGGCGAGCATCCGATGTCGATCGGAAGCCTGTAGCGGCCTTTGCACTACGAAAGCCCGATGGCAGCGGCGGTTTCCGTGCCTTTGATACAGTTCAGCGTGGACTTACTGTTGCCGGAATGCTGCGCCATGCGACCGGGCTGGCAGCACGGCTTGCCGGCTGGCCGGATGATTCCATCAATACTTGCATCCTCGGCCATGGCGAAGTGAAAGGCGCCGCGCACGTTACAGTTGGAGCACAGCGATTTGCGTATTTGCCGCTCCCCAGCATCGAATTCCGAGGTCCGGGCAAAGCCCGCGTAGTTGGCAGTATTCGGCGCGTGCTTCTGACCACGCTTACAGACGGTTATGAAAACGAGATCGCTTGGTCGCGGCGTGCCATGTCAGGTCAAGTTCTCATAGATGAAGATATGCATAAGCAAGCAGCCGAACTCTCGACTATTCCTGCGAATGACGAAATTGTTAGGATTTACGTTCAACCGTCTTCCACATGGGCGACGGTCACGCCCGTTATCTTGCCTGGCTATGACGATCCGGCTCATTACCGCCGACGCCTGAAACATGGAGTCGAAGCCGATGAACAGAAGAACCTGTTGGATAAGTTGCATAGCCGGATCGAAGCTCTGCTGCGCAAAGCTATAACGCAAGCCGGTCTTTCACAAGAGTTGGCCGATCACGCCAACCTTGAATGGCGAAAGGTCGGATTCTGGGCGGGCGCAGAAATGGCCGATCGATACGGAGTCCCTCAGCATCTTAAGAGTTTTCCGCGCTTTCATGTCAGAATCCAATGGCGTGACGCACAGAACAAGCCCGTGAGCATTCCAGGGCCTATATGCCTGGGTGGCGGTCGCTTTTATGGCGTGGGCCTCTTTGCGACGTCGGAATAGGAGCCTTCAAATATGCGCAGTTCTTACCTGGTTTGCTACGACGTTGCGGACGAAAAGCGATTGCGGAAGGTCTTCAAGCTGATGCGCGGGTTTGGGGACCACCTCCAGTTTTCCGTGTTCGAGTGTCAATTCACGGCTTCGGATTTGGTCCGCTGCCGGGAGGCTCTACGCGCAGTGATCCACCATGACGACGATCAAGTTCTCTTTGTAAACCTCGGACCATCGGAAGGGCGAGGGGATCGCGTCATCACTGCTCTTGGGAAGCCATATACCAACGTTGATAGTCCTTGCATCGTTGTTTGATTCGCATTACTGCTGAAAGGAGCTCCTCTCGTGTCTACTGACGCTCAACGCATTCAACCCGTTCGCATAGATGAGGACCTAGTCCATCATCTCAAGCTGAAACTGCCTGACCTCCTACCAGCGCGTATGCTGAATGAGTTCGTCTACTGCCCCCGGCTCTTTTTCTATGAATGGGTGGAAGGCGTTTTCGAGAATAGTGCCGACACACTGGATGGCCAAGCCAAGCACTCGCGAGTTGATTCGGGGCCGAGTGCGATGCCCGCGGCTAAGGATATGGATGGCGAAACGATCCACTCGCGTTCAGTAACGTTATCGAGTGAGCGTGTCGGGTTGACTGCGAAGCTCGACCTGATCGAAAGTGACGTGGGCGCAGCCGATGGAAAATCTGTACGGCCGGTGGATTATAAGCGTGGTAAGCCGCGTGAGGTAGACGGATCACCCACGCCCTGGCCCTCAGACCGCATTCAGATCGCGGCGCAAGCTCTCGTGCTGCGGGACAACGGATATACCTGCGATGAAGGCATCCTTTACTATGCCGCCACAAAGCAGCGCGTGCGGATCGAGATAGATGATGCCCTTATATCCGAGACTGAACAATTTATCGTGCAGGCACGAATGGCCGCGCTGAATGACCAAATTCCAGAGCCGCTTGTAGATAGTCCCAAGTGTCCACGTTGTTCCCTGGTTGGCATCTGCCTTCCCGATGAGACCAACGCTCTGCGCGCACGAGCACTCCGATTTGAGGAACGCCGCCCAGTACAATTTTCACTTTTTGGTAACGATGAGCAGAAAGCAACTGCTGAGGTTCGTCAGTTGGTGGCAGCGCGCAATGACCTCCGGCCTTTGTATCTGAACTCTCAGGGTTTCCGGGTGGGGAAATCGGGCGAAGTGATTCAGGTCAAGGATGGCGATAGCCTTAAACAGGAAGTCCGGCTCGGGGAAGTATCTCAGATCAATTTGTTTGGGAACGTGCAACTTTCGACGCAAGCCATCCAGTCGTTCTGCGCGGCCGAAGTTCCAGTCTGCTACTTCTCGCAGGGTGGCTGGTTCTATGGCATCACGAGTGGACTGAATTCACGGAATGTGTTTCTGCGCCAGCGGCAGTTTATCTCCGCTGGACACGAGTCCACCGCTCTGCGCCTCTCGCGCGAACTCGTTGTGGGCAAAATCCGCAATCAACGTACCCTCCTTCAACGGAATCACATCGAACCTCCCGAAACAGCGTTGCGCCAGTTGAAAGTGCTGGCCGAAAAGGCGGAGGTAGCGACAGCACTTGATGTCCTGCTCGGAATCGAAGGGTCCGCAGCGCGCGTCTACTTCGGCGAATTTGCCGGAATGCTGAAAGCGGACGAAAACAGCGATAGCGCACATAAGGGAGTGCCAACAGAGTTTTCTTTCGACTTCACACTGCGGAACAGGCGTCCGCCGCGTGATCCGGTGAACGCGTTGCTGTCACTTGCCTACAGTATTCTGGTAAAGGATCTGACGATCACCTGCTATTCGCTGGGGTTCGATCCCTACTGGGGCTTCTATCACCAACCACGTTTTGGGCGTCCGGCGCTGGCACTCGATTTGATGGAGCCGTTTCGGCCACTAATTGCCGACTCGCTGGTGTTGACAGCGATCAACACGCGCATGGTAACCACCGCTGACTTTATTCGGTCCGGCCCGTCCGTCGCGCTGAAGCCGAGTGGGCGTAAGGGCTTCTTCCATGCCTATGAATTACGCATGGATACGCTTGTGACACACCCGATGTTTGAGTATCGTGTCAGCTATCGCCGCCTGCTGGAAATCCAGGCGCGCCTTCTGGCGCGTTTCCTCAATGGAGAAATCGATGACTACCCGGTATTCGTTACCCGTTGACGTTGCAGCGAGCGGTCTGGTGGTGCGCGAATCCCGGCAGCCGCTCGCGCACTGTAATCTCAACAAAAAGAAGGACTTGAACTGCGCACCTGGGCGGTGCTATGCTTTGAAGCGGCTGCTTGATGGCAGGCTCTCGCAAAATGTCGTGGAACTACCTGATAATATGCTAGTTGTACGGGCGCCCTTTCCCCGGTGAATTCACCGGGGCCTCATTGAAGCAGCGAATGGGTCGCCTGCGCCGGTCACAAAGAGCATCTTTCCCCGGTGAATTCACCGGGGCCTCATTGAAGCCACCTGTTGACCCTGGGCATAACCCTTGTCTTCACTCTTTCCCCGGTGAATTCACCGGGGCCTCATTGAAGCCCTTTGCTGCGGCGGGCGTGTTGGCAAGCTCGATGGCCTTTCCCCGGTGAATTCACCGGGGCCTCATTGAAGCTGGATGTGACCGCCCTGCTGGAGCCTGAAGATAAGACTTTCCCCGGTGAATTCACCGGGGCCTCATTGAAGCCATATAGCGTATCGGGCAATGTAGCGGAACCCTTCCTTTCCCCGGTGAATTCACCGGGGCCTCATTGAAGCGCTGCGTTGCAAGTTCGTTACCTTTGCGTTTCCTCTCTTTCCCCGGTGAATTCACCGGGGCCTCATTGAAGCATTTTCTCTCGCGCAATCTGGAGATGAATACGCAACTTTCCCCGGTGAATTCACCGGGGCCTCATTGAAGCTGCTCCCAATCAATACGAAGGGAAGCGACAGGATGCTTTCCCCGGTGAATTCACCGGGGCCTCATTGAAGCTGCTTCCGCCCTTCCGGGGTCTTCCACGAATCAGACTCTTTCCCCGGTGAATTCACCGGGGCCTCATTGAAGCCGGTCGTTGGCGATGCGGAGAGCGACGGCGAGGGCGGCTTTCCCCGGTGAATTCACCGGGGCCTCATTGAAGCCCTAAGCCGGACATGAAGAAGGTGCGCGATCTGCTCCTTTCCCCGGTGAATTCACCGGGGCCTCATTGAAGCTTCAGATTGGCGTGACTCTTTCCTCGACTCAGGCTGCTTTCCCCGGTGAATTCACCGGGGCCTCATTGAAGCATCAGGTTGGCGTAGTGGACGACCATCCAGACTCCGCCTTTCCCCGGTGAATTCACCGGGGCCTCATTGAAGCTCGGCTGTCTCACGTACCACTACGCACCGCTAATCGCTTTCCCCGGTGAATTCACCGGGGCCTCATTGAAGCGCCGACTTGCATCGCATAGGTGTCCTCAGTCGCTACTTTCCCCGGTGAATTCACCGGGGCCTCATTGAAGCACATCATTGATCAGTTGGTGCAGGGGAATCACATCCTTTCCCCGGTGAATTCACCGGGGCCTCATTGAAGCATGTTCAGCACCGTTCCAAACGTGGTGACGCCGGTTCTTTCCCCGGTGAATTCACCGGGGCCTCATTGAAGCTGTCAATAATTGGCTGCGTACCCGGCAGAGCGTTTCTTTCCCCGGTGAATTCACCGGGGCCTCATTGAAGCATTGTGCCAGCGCGGATTTGCTTCTCGACAGCTGGCTTTCCCCGGTGAATTCACCGGGGCCTCATTGAAGCCGGGGCGGTGCGGGTCTCTATGATTGGCCTGACCGCTTTCCCCGGTGAATTCACCGGGGCCTCATTGAAGCCGGCGCATTGCGGATTGGTGCGCGGCCTACCCGCTCTTTCCCCGGTGAATTCACCGGGGCCTCATTGAAGCCCCAACGTAGAAGATGGCAACGCGATTCCTATCTCCACTTTCCCCGGTGAATTCACCGGGGCCTCATTGAAGCTGGAATTGACGCGCACAGCAGAAACGTACTTTGAGAGCCCTTTCCCCGGTGAATTCACCGGGGCCTCATTGAAGCAAGTCCTCGTGGCCCCGATGAAGGCGACGGAGATCGTCCTTTCCCCGGTGAATTCACCGGGGCCTCATTGAAGCAAGGGGTCGCCGTACTGGTCCACATGGCGCTCGTAGATCTTTCCCCGGTGAATTCACCGGGGCCTCATTGAAGCTTCCGCACAATGGTTGCGAACGAATCTCCAAAGTGGCTTTCCCCGGTGAATTCACCGGGGCCTCATTGAAGCGACTTCCAGCGGCAACTTGTAGATTGGTCACTCCGCAACTTTCCCCGGTGAATTCACCGGGGCCTCATTGAAGCAGCGTTAGCACCGAGGCGATGCGCTGGCGATTGGCCTTTCCCCGGTGAATTCACCGGGGCCTCATTGAAGCTCACCCCGCGCGGCCAGGTCTGCGGCCGGCTCACCCTTTCCCCGGTGAATTCACCGGGGCCTCATTGAAGCTACACGGACGAGAGCGGGCGCATCACCGGCCTGCGGCACTTTCCCCGGTGAATTCACCGGGGCCTCATTGAAGCGAATTGTTGAGCACCGTGGCGCCGAACTGCTGCATGGCTTTCCCCGGTGAATTCACCGGGGCCTCATTGAAGCGACCGCTAACGATGTTTAACGCGCTGTCGCGGGCGTCTTTCCCCGGTGAATTCACCGGGGCCTCATTGAAGCCGATCAGCGCGGTCATTCGCCGGCCAGCTTGAGTGCCTTTCCCCGGTGAATTCACCGGGGCCTCATTGAAGCGATCAAATCCGGGTTGGGATCGCCCCGCCATTTACGACTTTCCCCGGTGAATTCACCGGGGCCTCATTGAAGCCAGCATTTAATGGCAGACTCTTCATAGCCGTAATACCTTTCCCCGGTGAATTCACCGGGGCCTCATTGAAGCCAACCATATTCAAGAGTTGGTTCACCTGATTCGACACACTTTCCCCGGTGAATTCACCGGGGCCTCATTGAAGCTTTTGAGGTGCCATGCGGTCAGTTTACCTCGATCGGCCTTTCCCCGGTGAATTCACCGGGGCCTCATTGAAGCTCAGGAACACATACCCCGCTGCTTCGAGAGATTCAAGACTTTCCCCGGTGAATTCACCGGGGCCTCATTGAAGCCCCTACTGAAGCATTACCGCTGGTCATTGGACTTTGCTTTCCCCGGTGAATTCACCGGGGCCTCATTGAAGCCAGCAGCTCCGCCGCCGGCGTGCCCTTGAGCAGCACCTTTCCCCGGTGAATTCACCGGGGCCTCATTGAAGCCCAATCCACGCCTAACTCTAGTGCAATCATACGCTCCTTTCCCCGGTGAATTCACCGGGGCCTCATTGAAGCAGTGGAAGCCGCGCCGGCGCCACGCCCATCTCCAGGCTTTCCCCGGTGAATTCACCGGGGCCTCATTGAAGCCTGGACAGTTGCAATCATAGAGCGGATGGTGTATCCTTTCCCCGGTGAATTCACC
>PLGM01000357.1:0-10953 GCA_003139795.1 Acidobacteriaceae bacterium
TGGTCGGGCTCATCATCCAGGTCCGCCATCTCACCCACCGCCCCCAATTGCTCCAGAACCCGGCGGAACTTTGGTGCACGGTCCGGATCGGATGCTCTGCAAAGAGTCACAACCCGCCAATGAAACTCCGGATGGGCCAGAATGTAGCCGCCGCACCAGAGTGTCTCGTCGTCTGGGTGGGCGACGACAACAGCGGCGCACTGGGGAGAGCCGAGCATCGCATCATCGTGGTGGGCTGGGATCACTGTTCTCCACGCAAGACGCCGGAAGGTCGATTATCGCTTTCTCTGCTCATTCAACCTCGATGACAACGATTGCATTGATTGCCTCGCTACACACTCAGCGCAGGGTAGTCGGTATAGCCATGTGGCCCCGATGTAAAGAAGGTGCTCCCGTCCGGTACATTGAGCGATGCATGGCTCATGAACCGCGCCGGCAAATCGGGGTTGGCGATAAAGAGTTGGCCGAAGGCTACTGCATCCGCCTCACCGTCCCCGATGACCCGATTCGCTTGTGCCAGCGTGTATTTTTCATTCGCGATGTATACGCCGCCGAATTGTTTCTTGAGTTGAGGACCTAATCGGTCCGGTCCAAAGTATTCGCGCGCAAGCAGGAAGCCGAGCCCGCGTCTGCCTAGCTCACGCGCCACGTAGCCGAAGGTCGCCGGCGGGTTTGAATCATGCATATCCTGAGAATCGCCACGCGGCGCCAGATGCATCCCTACGCGCTTGGCGCCCCAGACTGAGATCACTGCATCGGCGATTTCAAGCATGAGCCGGGCGCGGTTCTCAATCGATCCGCCGTATTCGTCGGTGCGATGATTGGATCCATCCTGCAGGAACTGATCGAGCAGGTAGCCATTGGCGCCATGTATCTCCACGCCGTCAAAACCAGCGAGCTTCGCGTTCTCTGCTCCCTTGCGGAAGGCCTCGACGATGCCCGGAATTTCGGACGTCTCAAGCGCGCGCGGCGTCACATAATCAGTCACTGGACGCACCAGGCTTACATGGCCAGCGGGCCGGATCGCGCTGGGAGCAACCGGAAGCTCACCTTCCAGAAAGCGTGGGTCTGAGATCCGGCCCACATGCCAGATCTGTGCGAAGAAACGACCGCCTGCCTGGTGCACTGCGTTGGTCACCGGCTTCCATGCTTCGATTTGTTCCGGCGACCAGATGCCAGGCACATTCGCGTAGCCAACACCCTGCGGTACAACCGGGATACCTTCGGAGATGATCAGTCCGGCGCCGGCACGCTGTGTATAGTATTCGGCCATGAGTTGCGTCGGAATGTGCTCTGGTGTGCCACGCAAGCGAGTAAGCGGGGACATGATAACCCGGTTCGGCAGGTGGATGTCGCCGATTTGGATAGGGTCTAACAGAGAAATCATAAGGATAAGTCCTTCAGGAAAAGTGTTCTGTTGCTTTGGATGTTTCCGGCGGATGGAAGATGGCAAACCTGACTTTCGATGAGATTTGCAATGTGTACCGGTTGGATGCAATTAGCCTGCAATGGTTGACTCTTTGATTGAACTCGTCGCCGAGCGATTCATCTGCTCCCTTTTGCTCATTCTTTTTGTCTTCAAGGCCTGAGAACCGCAGCTACCAGGACTGCGAGTCCGTTCCATGCGATTTGTACCCCAATGCAGAGCAAAATGAAGGCAACCACCCGCAGGATGCCATGCGCAGTAGACGGAGGAATGATCTTGGTAATCCTTGGAGCATACGCGTAACAGAAATAGACAAGAACACTGAGAACGACCACAGCAAGAAATACGCCGACATGGGCCAGAACATCTCGCGAAATATCGCGATTCGAGATGCGAGCGGTGAGTGTCAGGAGCGCGACAAGCGTGCCAGGGCCGGAGGTCACGGGAAAAGTGAACGGGTAGAAGGCTCCCTGCTCAAGATACCTTGCNNACAGACCATCCCATTGCCGCTATGACGATGCCGCCGGAGAGTTGGACAATCGGCAGAGAGATTCCGAAGAAATTGAGGATGGCCGCGCCCAGCAATTCGATTATGGCCAGGAAGATGATGTTATTGATCGCAATCTTGCGCGCCAATGACCGATAGACGGCTGGCGCTGCTTCGCCGGCGAGCCCAAGAAACACGAGAGCCGACCCGAGCGGATTGATCAGCGGCAAAAGCACACTGAATGCGATAAGAAACGACTTCCAAAGGAGCAAGAGCAGTCCCCTTACTTACGGCCTCGGTTCCGCGGCAAGCAGTGGGAGCCGACCTCGCCAGCCATGGTTCCCACGGAGTTTTCCGACCTAGACGCCGATTTCGTGCAGGGCTAAAAAAGCCTCCAACAAAACACGGGGATTGAATTGGCCCTTGTACACGGGCGGCGACTTCCGGTCGAGTCCAAGCAACGAGCAGACCGCCGTGTGCGCAGAGCGAATGGAGTATTCCACCGTGAACACCACATCATCCGGCAGTTCGCAATACTGCCCGACGAAGGCCAGGTTCCTGGAACCCTGGGGTATGACCTGAGGACGATCACCCTCGCTTCGAGGAAGAAACTGGCTGGTGATGAAGGGCATCATGCAAGGAATGCAGGTACAGGAATCGAGAATTCTCGAACTATTTTCTGTGAGCCGCAAATGGCCGATGATCTCGGTCATGATCTCTCGCCCGGTGCAGGCCGACATGGGCTTCTTCACGAAATTGCCCGGTATATCAACGAACAGTCCATAGCCCCAGAAAACCTGAACTCCCTCTGGCTGAGCAATGAAATGTGGCTGGTGGGGCAACACGATCGAGGCAAGCCAACTTGACTCCGGAAAGGTGATGAGGCCGCCTTCTCCGGGCACGTTGCCTGTCAAGTCCCGGATCAGTTGGAAGAACATGGGGTCGTGATTTGTGGTCGTAAACGACATCCACTTGGATTGCTCGATGTGATCTACAAAGTTCGCAGGATTTCCGAAAGTCGGTCGTCCTGCCGCAATCCTCTTCCAAAGGGTCCAGGAGCCTCCATCGGCTTGCCCCAGCAAAGCCGCAGCCGAATCCATTGAACCCAGACACGAACCCTCAGTCATCGACCCTAAAGTTACGATGACTCGATCCTGTTCTGTAACGCCGATCTCCCTGACAGAACCGCCATCTTCGACGATGATCTTCTCGACGGAGAAACCGTCTTTGCTATGTGCGAATGCGAGGTCAGTTACAGTTGTTTTGAACATGAACTTCACACCGCGCTCTTCGAGCCATTTGTGAAGCGGACGGACCATCGAATCATACTGGTTATATACAGTACGCATGATGCCGGTAAGCGTATTGAAACCGGAAACCATGTGAGTGAAGCGGACCAGATAGCGTTTGAACTCGACTACGCTATGCCAGGGCTGAAAAGCGAAGGTTGTGCACCACATGTGCCAGAAGTCCGTCTCAAAGAACTCCGGATCGAACTGGTCGGAGATCGTAGACCGTCCAAGAAACTCTTCCGGTTCGATCGCCAGGCGCTCGAGGTTGAGAATATCCTTCTCGCTCAAGCCAAAACTCGGAGCGTCTACCCGGTGGCCGTCCCGAAATAGCCGGGCTTTGGAGGCGGTCTTCATCGTCTCGTTCCAGTCAAATATCTCCTGCGTCACCGTCCTGGTTCCATCGAGAGTCGGAATCGACGAGAAAAGGTCGTAGGTGCACAGATACTTGCTCTCAATCATGCGGCCGCCGCGCATCACGTAGCCATCAGTCGCGTTTCCAGCTGCGTCAAGGCTGCCGCCGATCCGGGAGGACTCCTCCAGGATCGTGATTGTGTGCCCTTGCACATCTCCGTCGCGAATGAGGAACACTGCAGCGGCAAGAGAAGCTATGCCGCCGCCCACAAGATATGTTGCCGCGCTATCGTCAGGTCGTCTCACAGGGATCACTTCACACTTTCACTTTGCCCAGTCAATCTTGCCGCGCTTGCGCTAAGGGAGCCTATACGTGAGTGCTAAGAGCGCTCAATGCGATTGTCAATCTGTAATGCGGGAATGACTGTATCCAATTGAACAGATAGTCAGCCGTCCCGGATCGCAGAATCATGCTGAGCGCTGGAAGGGCTTCCGCAATCAGCGAAGACTTTCAACGATCGCCCATGATGTCCACAGAGAAGGCCATTAGCATGGCTCTTACTCCGCACTTGCAGCAATGCACGACCAACCTCATTAATTCGAAGAAACTGGGAGAAAGCAATGCCAGCAACAAACTCAGTTGTCGCCGTATACGACTCTCACGAGGAGGCGGAACGCGCCGTTAAGGCGCTCCAACAGGCGGGGATCGATATGAAGAGCCTCTCGCTTGCGGGCATGGGCACGCATACCGATGAACATGTCATTGGCTTTTACAACGCAGGTGATCGGATGAAGTACTGGGGCAAGGTCGGGGCATTCTGGGGCGGATTCTGGGGGCTACTCTTTGGATCCGCAGCGTTCGCGATACCAGGCATTGGACCAGTTCTCGTTGCCGGTCCACTGGTTAGCTGGATTGTCGCAGGCCTTGAGGGAGCTGTTGTTGTCGGCGGGGTCAGCGCTCTCGGAGCTGGCCTGGTGAGTATTGGCATTCCGAAGAACAGTGTCATCAAGTACGAAACTGCATTGAAGACCGACAAATACCTATTGATCGTCCATGGTTCACCTGACGCGGTGTATGGCGCACGATTCATTCTCGATGGTTCCGGCACCGGCAACTACTGTGTTCACGGACAGCCGATGCTGACCAGCTGACATTGCTTTGCGCAACTGTTTGGGCGGTTACTCTGGCTCAGAACCCATTCAGCCGATTAAGAGAACTGATCGATCTAATGCACGCAATTCCGCCAGCCTGATCCTCTATAAGCAACTCCGGATCGGAATAGGACAAAATCGACATGTATCCAGAATCCAACGCACACAGCTCTCAGCCCTTCGCAGTACGGAAAAAGCTAAACGGCCAGCATACTATTCCAAATCCAAGTCTTGCCGCCGACGGGTTTAACATCTGGTGGCAGAAGACTGCAGCCCAGAACATGGCAATGGTCACAGAAGCGTCTGACCTTATGCGCGCACACCGTCTAGTCAGCTCTGCGCGCCAGCCTCGCACCCGGCAAGCGCAGTGCGTCATCGAGGACCGTCATGCCAGAAGTTAATCGTCTCCCTTCCATCCCGACAAAGATTCTGCTGCCTATAGACTTCAGCCCGTCATCCCAGGCCGCCCTGGAGATGGCGGCCGACCTTGCCCAGCACTTTCAAGCGGAGCTCTATCTCGTGAACGTGATCCCGGAGTTCCCGACCACTACAATTCCAGACTTCATTCCAGAGGCCGCCTTCCTTGAGCAGGCAAGAGAATTCGCAGATATCCATTTGGCCAAGTGCAAGGCGGCCCTTGTAACCAGAGGAGTGAGGTCAACTTTCAGCGTTGAAGTCGGGAATGACGTAGTTGGCAACATTATGGAAGTAGTCGAACGTGAACATATCGACATGGTCGTGATCTCCACTCACGGCATTTCCGGTTGGCACCCGCTCGTGTTCGGATCGATTGCCGAGAAAGTAATTAAGCTCGCGCAGTGTCCTCTCCTGCTTCTTCATTCAGCCAAGCCGGAATCAGGCGTGAAGACTCCTTCAGACCGCTCCATGGAATGGTGGTAGTGAAATTCACACCACGGGCAATCAATTGTGATCTCAAGTAGCACTGTCGGTCCAGCATCAAACGGGCAGGTCGTAGAAGCGGCTCACAATAGCGCTCCGGCTGGCCTCACAGGCGAAGAAGCGCGCGCACGCCTTGAAAAAGATGGTCCCAATGAAATGCCGGATACGTCTGCTCATCCGCTACGCAATGCATTGGCTAAATTCTGGGCGCCTGTACCTTGGCTGCTTGAAGCGTCCATTGTGCTTGAGACCGTACTGCATAAGTATTACGAAGCTGCTGTCATAGCAGGACTGCTCCTTTTCAACGCAGCTCTCGCATACTTCCAGGAAAGCCGCGCACAGGCCACCCTTGCTGCTCTCAAATCCCGTCTGGCGCTCAACGCCTCGGTCCAGCGAGACGGCGAATGGAAGACTGTACCCGCGGCGGAACTGGTATGCGGCGACCTGTTGAAGTTGTCGCTTGGCGGCGTGGTCGCCGCGGATGTGCATCTGACGGGTGGGTCGGTTGAGCTCGACCAGTCAATGCTTACAGGCGAATCCCTACCCATTGACGCAGGCGCCGGCACAGATACGTTTGCAGGGGCTCTGGTGCGGCGCGGCGAAGCCACGGCCATCGTTACGGCTACCGGCACCCGAACCAAATTTGGCCGGACGGCGGAACTCGTTCGCTCCGCACACGTGGTGAGTACCCAGCAAAAGGCTGTCCTCAGTATCATCCGCAACCTGGCGNNTTGCTGACCTCGGTGCTTGCCATCATCCCAGTCGCATTACCGGCAACATTCACCCTCGCTGCTGCGGTTGGAGCTCGTGCTCTTGCGAAGCTGGGCGTGTTGCCAACACGGCTTTCTGCCGTGGACGAAGCCGCATCGATCGATGTGTTGTGCTCAGACAAGACTGGGACTTTGACCCGCAATGAACTAACCGTCACAAGCGTTCGCCCATTGCCTGGATTCGACGAAGCGCATGTTCTCGGAATGGCGGCGCTGGCGAGTTCCGAAGGGGGGCAGGACCCAGTCGATGCGGCCATTCGACTTGCCGCGTCGCAGAAGACAGCCACCGACTTGCCAAAACTTGCCGCTTTCGTTCCGTTCGATCCGGTTAAGAAAACATCCGAAGCAACAGCGACAGAGGCAAAAGGTAGTTCCGAGCGAATTATCAAGGGCGCGTTCACTGCGGTTGTCGCCCTCACTGCGCCCTCACCCGCCGCAGCCGCTATCGCCGACGAACTCGAGAAGCAAGGCTTTCGAGTTTTGGCAGTTGCCGCGGGACCGGCAGCACCCAGCCAGATCATTGGATTGATTGCCCTCAGCGATCCGCCGCGGACCGACTCGATCTCTCTTATCTCGGAGTTGAATGGTCTCGGTGTGCGCACGGTCATGGTGACAGGAGATGCTCCCGCCACAGCCGAAATCGTCGCTCGCGCGGTTGGATTGCAGGGAGCAGTCTGCCCAGCCGGCAAATTGCCGGACGGCATTAAGCCGGAAGACTTCTCGGTCTTTGCAGGTGTTCTTCCGGAGGGCAAGTTTGACCTCGTTCAAGCGTTCCAGAAGAGCGGACATACAGTTGGGATGTGTGGCGACGGCGCCAATGACGCTCCTGCGCTGCGCCAGGCACAGATCGGTATCGCTGTCTCGACCGCAACGGACGTAGCCAAATCGGCCGCCGGCGTTGTGCTAACCGAGGCTGGCCTGGGCGGCATTGTGGCTGCTGTAAAAGAAGGCAGAGTGACTTTTCAGCGCATTCTCACTTACACACTCAACTCGGTCATGAAAAAAATTGTGCAGGTCCTTCTTTTGGCAGTCGGCCTGATTATGACTGGGCATGCCGTGCTGACTCCGATGCTGATGGTCATTGTAATGATTACCGGCGACTTCCTTGCCATGTCACTGACCACTGACCGGGTGCGGCCATCAAAGAGTCCAAACTCCTGGCAAATCGGCGGGATAACGGCCGCCGGGGTCATACTTGGAGTCTGCTTCCTTGCCTTCTCTACTGCGATCCTGGCAGTGGGTAAATTTCAGTTGCATCTCGGCATAGAGGCACTTCAAACCCTGAGCGTGGTCAGCCTTGTGTTTGGCTGCCAGGCCACGATTTATGTCATTCGCGGCCGCCAGCAACTGTGGGGCCTGCGACCCAGCATTTGGCTCATTCTTTCTTCAGTAGCCGATGTTCTCATCATTTCAACTCTCGCGACCTTTGGAATCGCAATGGCGCCATTGCCCATCGCGATCATAGCCACGGAGTTTGCCGCCGCTATAGCCTTCGGTGCGATTCTGGACCTGGTCAAGATTCCAGTCCTTGTTCGCCTCGGTATTTCCTGAAGACCAAGGTGTATTAACCATCGAGCGCCATTGGGTAAGCAGATTTGAAGGGATGAACATGAAGATTGCTTTTCTCCATACCCCTAACTTCTTCACATCGGAGCTTCTGAAAAGGTTNNGTGCTTCTCGCCATGGGATATGTCGGTCGCGAGTTGCTTCAAGGCCAGCCCAAGCTCAAGCTCATCCAGACGGCCAGCGACGGGTATGAGGAGGTCGACACCGATGCCGCCAGCGAACTCGGCATTTGGGTTTCGTATGCCCCAGCCGACCTTACCGGAAATGCCACTTCAGTTGCAGAGTTCGCGGTGTTACTTCTGCTCGGTGCCGCAAGGCATGTTGGGGAGGCCTTGGCATCCCTTCAGAAAGGCCCCGTCAAGCCGCCCACGCTCAATCTCTCACTTAGCGGGAAGACGGTATGCATCGTTGGCCTGGGGACCATCGGACAACAGCTCGTCGATCGTTTGCGTCCTTTTGGTGTGAAGATGGTAGGAACAGATGAGCACCCGGAGAATGCGCCTGCCGATGTCAAGGCCTATCCCGCCGATCAACTGAANNAAACGAGAACCTTATCAATGCTGATCAACTTGCCGCGATGAAGCGTGGGGCCATCCTTGTCAACATCGCTCGCGGCATGCTCATCGACGAGACAGCACTTGTTGATGCGGTTAAACATGGGCAGATTTCGGCAGCGGGGCTGGACGTTTTGAGGAANNAAGCCTCGGTGCCTGCTGCGAGACTGAAAGACATGAGGTCTAATGCGCAGGACAGCTGCCCATCGATTTCACATTGAACATCGGAAGTCAGATGTGGTGCGTTTGCGGAGGACGCCCTCTCGCCGGCAATGAGCTGAAATGGCGACTTGGACCCGGGTGGTGAATTCCACCGAAGAGTGACTCTACCCATTTGACTATCCACCTGATCGGACGGACCCAAGGGCTTGGCGTGCCGCAACTCTCACAGCCAAACACTGGCCGCACGTCTGCCAGGATGGCATAAGCCAGGTTAAGTAGCGCCTGGAATGGCCGAGTCCCTAAGACGCTGATTGCGAAGGTCCAGGTGAACCATCTGGTACTGGGTAGATTTCGCAGGACCTCGGCAACGGCTTCCCCTCCGAGTTTCATTGAGCCATCCGGCATCAGTAGATGAATTGTCGCGTAGGCATCCCAGATATTTAGGTCTTGATTGAGAGTATGCAACTCCTCGGGATCCTGGCCAATCGGTCGTACGACAATCGATGGCGCGCCCGATCCGGTCTGCACCTGCTTCTTCACCCAATTGGCAATGCTTCGACAGACTCCACATTCGTTGTTGAACAGCAGAATTGGCGTGGATTGCAACTTGATCTGCATGATCCGATCTCATTTCATGATTCGTATGGTTGCTTCACCACAGCCAGGAGGTTCGATACGTCTGGACTTGGCCCCTCATCGCGCCCAACGATCGCTCCGTTCAGAAACATGATCAGCGTGGGCGTCCCTTGGACCTCGTAAAGATCAGCAAGTTCCCGGTCGAGAGCAATGTTCACCCTGAACATCTTCTCCGTGGACTCCACGATCTCCGCAACTTGCTGAAGATCCGGCTCGATCACACCGCAGTGTGCGCATCCGTAAGACATAAACTCGACTACGATAGGTCCTTCACCTTTCAATACCAGTCGGTCAAATGTGCTGGCAGTAACAGTTCGAATCCTGTCGATCGACTTGTATCCTGGCATGAAGTCCTCATTGTTTGGATCTGCGGCCATGGGTGAACCGATATGCTCTCGCCCAGACCTGCGCGGAAATGAATTTGGGCCTCGTGCGCCATGTTCCTACACGAGTTCTTTGCGAAGACCGCCCCAATCGGTCCTCAAGGGGATAGACGGCGGGGCGCCAAGGTGCCTCTTCGCAATCGCCTCGATCTCCGGTTCCGTCAGCGCGGAAAGATCAGCTGTCTCGGTCGCGATAATTCGCTTGAAAGTCTCAGGATGATGGCTCTTCAGGTATTCGCTCAGGTATTCCATCGCGCTGCTCTTTCCCATCGCATGGCCGATGAGGATGATTGCTTCGGCGTGGACAAGATCCGTGGCTATCTCCTCGTAGTAGGAATCCTCCTCGGGGACATGGTCGCCCTTGTAATGGGCTTCCTTCCGATGGATCAAATGGTGTTGGAATCCAAAAGGATCGTACGGCTTGACAGTGAGTTCATCTTCAGGCCGGCTGCCGCCGAGATCGTGATAGATGTGGGCAACGTGATGGTCAATAACCACAACCATTCGCCCGATCTGGTTTGCCTTTTCTGGTTTCCCAAGGACCTCAGCTTCCTTTAGAAACCGGCGCAGCCTGGAAATTTCTTCGACCTCGAGATTGTGGGTGCTGGGGCGCTTGAAGAAGCCCCTTTGGGAACCTACAACGAAAGCAAACTCGTCGTTTCCGTGCGGCTGAACCTCGCCAATCTGTCCAATGAGTTCAACTACAGCACTCCAACTTAGATTGCGCGGCAGTTTGCCGCCGACGAGACTCTCAAGAAGGTCTTCATGGTCGTTACGAACATGATCATTCATCCCAAGAGCATTTCACTCCCTCGGGGAGAGATACTGTTCCAGTTTGCTCATCGCATCCGTACATTCAGCAAGGAAAGCTCTATTCGAGGTTCTTAGCTCGAACTACACAGGTTCTCCGGCTCATACCCTTGGGGTGGATCGTCAGTTTCCATCTCACTCACACCGCGCAGAGCAATCCTGCACAGTTCCAAGACCTCGACCCTGCAATGATCTGACCAAGATCTCACGTTAGGATCACGATGCATAATTGATAGCCCAACCAAAAGAAAAGGTGTTCGANNTGAAAACAGCAGAAACGATCAAGAACAATGTGGAGCAGGAATTGCGCTGGGAACCAAGCGTTTGCGCAACCAAGATTGGCGTCTCGGTCAACGAAGGAGTTGTTGAGCTTGACGGGCATGTTGGTAGTTTGTATGAGAAGTGGGCAGCCGAGCGTGCAGCCCTCCGGGTCGTCGACGTCACCTCGGTCGCAAGTGAGATCA
>PLGM01000357.1:10988-16566 GCA_003139795.1 Acidobacteriaceae bacterium
AAGGTCAAGGTATCAAACGGTTGGATCACGCTTCAGGGAACTGCCGAGTGGCAATACCAGAAGGAAGAAGCTGCAAGAGCTGTTCGGTCCCTGCGCGGCGTCAAAGCGGTATCGAACGAGGTCACACTCCAGCCGACGTTGAACACAATCGACATCAAGATCAAAATCGAGGACGCACTCAAGCGCGATGCCCAGATTGAAGCGAAGGATATTACTGTCGAAACATCTGGTGCCATGGTAACTTTGCGCGGACGCGTGCATTCATGGAGAGAACACGACGACGCCGAGCACGCCGCTTTCTCAGCACCGGGTGTTGGCAGCGTTTCAAATTTGCTCACCGTTTCCTATTGAGCCCAGACGTCGTCAAATTCGAGGCATCGAAGCGAAGCCCCGTCTGGTGTCGCTCCGACCACGAACGGAAATCGGCGAGGTGGACTAGTCGGCAAGTCTGCCTGGCAAAGGCGGCATTTAGAGAATGAGAGACTGAAACACGCAAGCCCGAATCCGTCGCCATCTTGAATCGTGGACGTCGAGGGTAAAGGAAGTCAAGCCACAGACCTCTGCGAAAGCGTGGCCTGTGGCTTTTTCTTCCTTGAAGCATACATTCAATCTGGAACTACTCTGGAAGCCTATTGACATGCATTCAGACGGCCGCGAGTTCCTCTACCCAGTAGCCTTCACGATTGTAGTGCCCATACAGAACTGTTTCGTAATCCCGTGTGAGCAGAGACTCGTCGGTATACTCCGGCGCCGCCTTGATGGTTTCGCGAGTCAGGCCGATTGCAACCTCCCTCTCTTCCCAACTCACGTTCTCGATCCACTTTGGTGAAAGCAGAACTTGTTTCCCAGGCCACCAGTTCTTTGTTGCCACTACAAGGTACCGAATTGCCCATGTCTCGTCATCGATGATGAAGTCAACGACGTGGCCGATCTCTCCATCAAGCGCGAGAAGATGGTAGCCCGTTACCTCATGGGTGCTGCGAAGGTGGCGATCCCCTCCGACAGGCTCCGAGGCCATCGGACCCCAGGTTGCCCGATCTCGCGAAAAGCCCGAATAGCCTCCCCACATATACGGGCCACCCCAATAATTCGGATACCCATAATAGCCGTTGTACAGTTTCTCGAATTGGCGGGACACTGGCTCGTCTGTGTTGATGGAAGGACTATCTTCGATCTGCTTTTTGTTTAATAGAACGAATACCTTTTCTTCAGCAGTATTGACGCCGTCAAGTGAGTAAGGCGAGATCAGGACCTTCCTGCCGCTAAGCCAGCCTGCCGTATTTGCGACAAGGTACCGAACTGCCCAAAACTGGTCGTCGAACAAGAACTCACTGGCCGAACCGATATCGCCATCGAGGCTCCTGAGTAAATAACCTTTCAGCCCTTTTGCCTTGATTAACATGATGTCTCCTTTGTGTCTGTGCTTTGTCTGTGTCGTTGTTTGAGGACTGCCCATGCCACGCCGCGACTGGCTCCAAAGTTTCCTTCGAAATCCAGCAGCGCAGTCCTACGCTGGTTCGCCTCACAACCCGCAGCCGAGCTGTGGATCACTTGCCCAGTAAGTGTTTCAGTATTGAAGGCCGTGGCACTGAGCAATTGCGTACACGGAACAGACTGGAGCCCCATTTCCAGGCTCATGCGGCCTTGAGCACTTGGCTCTTTGACGCAATGCAATCCAGAAGATCCCGCCAAGACTTGGCGAACGATAAGACCCCATCTCCGAGCAACTGGGCGGCTACGGCGTTCGTGTCAATACCAGCCTTTGCGAACTCTGCCAGAATCTCGCCTGGGTTCGAAGGTGAGGCTTGACCCAATTCTTCATGAGCCGCGAGGGCCTTTAGCGTGGCCTCAGGCATGGTGTTTACGGTGGAGGGCAACGCGAGGGCCTCGACGTACAAGATGTCGGACGCGTTGGGGTCTTTGGTTCCCGTGCTCGCCCAGAGTAGGCGCTGAGGCCGAGCCCCTTCGTTCAAAATGCGCTGCCACCGCGGGGAATCGAGCAGGGCGCGGTACCGCACATACGCCTCTCTGGCAATCGCTATGCCAAGTTGGTTGCGTAGAGACTCCGGCACCTTTTCCGCTACCGCAACGTCCCAGCGGCTTACGAAGAGTGAAGCCACGGAGCCAACATCGGGATTCAGTCCAGCCGCGATGCGCCGCTCAATCCCACACAAGTAAGCCTCGGCAGCTGCTCCATATTGCTCGCTGGAGAACAGCAGGGTTACATTCACTGGGATGCCAGCGAAGATCGCTTCTTCAATTGCCGGGAGGCCCTCGCTGGTACCGGGAATCTTAATGAAGAGATTGGGCCGTGCCGCGAGGTTGTGCAGAGCCCTGGCCGCGGCAAGAGTGCCAGCCGTGTTGTGGGCCAGCAAGGGCGAAACCTCAAGCGAGACCCAACCATCCACGCCATCGGTTTGGTCGTAGACAGGCCGGAAGAGATCGGCCGCCTGCCTCAGGTCCTCTAGCGCCAACTCGAAGAACAGCACCTCGCCTGACTTGCCTTCATCCAGCTTCCGGCGAATAACATCATCGTAGTCGTTGCTGTTCTTGATGGCGTGATCGAAGATGGTTGGATTCGAAGTGAGACCCGTAACCGAGAGTTCTCGAATATAGCTCAGCAGTGTACCGCTGGCAAGCAGACGATGTGTGATGTTGTCGAGCCAGATGCTCTGACCAATGTCATGCAGTTTCTCGGTCGTTCGATTCATCTCATTCACCTTCCAAAACCTTTAAGAGACGCGATTGCTTGCGCCCGTCCGTTCTCAATTGGTGGCGATAATCCAGTCATACGCCTGCGTGGTCTCCGAAGGCGAAAACAACTTTGTCGGGCAGGGCCAAAGGAAGCTAAATAACCTCATCATTTGTACGATCCAGTCCACGTCTGTGACCACTGCGACGCGCTCCCAGCGCGTGGGATGTTCCACTCCAATCTTCAGGTCCTCCCACATAGCGCCTAGGTCGTAGCCGGTGAAATCTGCGGAGGTCTTGTAGAGAAGCCGGATCTTGTCGTGCCGCTTGAGCGCTTCGAGAATGGCAGGAACAAGAATCCCGTCATAATCCTCTCTTGTGACCTGTCCCTTGCAGGAGAGCGCGATAACATTGTCTGGAAAGCTTGTTAGAAGCTCGATCATGGAAGATCCTCCATTGCTTGGTTAGTAAGTGCCAATTCCGGGCCAATGCCGACACATTCGGCTCTCGTCTTCGAGACCTGTGGAAACTCGACCTTCACAGACCGCAACTGCCGACCGTTCCTCATTCTCACCAGAATTCTGTCAGTCAAATGCATGCAGTCAAAGCGCAACCTCATGCACTTCGAGCGCTTTCACTTTGTCGACTCTGCGCTGGTGGCGTTCCGCGCCGCTGAAGCGAGCCTTCAAGAACGTCTGAATTAATTCCCATGCCAGTGCTGGGCCTATCACCTGACCACCAAGCGAAAAGACATTCATGTCGTCGTCTTCAACGCCCTGGTGAGCAGAGAATACGTCGTGGATAAGCCCGGCACGCACACCTGCAACTTTATTGGCGCAGATGGATGCGCCCACACCACTGCCACAGAGTGCTACTCCGCGATCAACTGTGCCTGCGGCAACGGCACGGGCCAGTGGGATAACGTAGTCCGGGTAGTCATCGCCGGGGCTCGGTTGGAGCGCACCGAAGTCGACGACCTCATAGGCAGCATCACGCAGCAACTTCGCGATCTGCTCTTTCAGAACGAACCCTCCATGGTCTGAGGCGATTCCGACGCGCATGGTACTTTCTCCTTTGGCTTGTCGAGCACACGATGAGCCTGCCTGCAGACGTTCTCTACGGTGAAGCCGTAGTGCTTCATCACGACCGATCCGGGAGCCGATGATCCGAAGGTGTCTATCCCAATGACGGCGATCCGGGGGCCGACAAAGGACTGCCATCCTATCGGGGAACCAGCCTCAATGACCAGGAGTGGCACATCTGCGGGCAGGATCTCTTCCCGGTAATCGTCCGATTGCGACGCGAACAGGTTTGTACTCGGCATGCTCACGACTCTCGCGTTTACGCCCTCTGCCAAAAGCTGTTCACGACCCTCGAGCGCAAGATGCACTTCCGACCCTGTTGCGATCAGGATGATGTCGGGACGCCCAATTGTAGGCGAATCGGCGAGGATATAGCCGCCGAGCGGAACTCCAGCGGGAACGGCTGGATAGGAATTCAGGTCGAATACGGGCAGCCCCTGGCGTGTCAGGACCAGAGCAACGGGCCCCTGTTTCCTTCCAATTGCCACACGCCAAGCGGCCACTGTCTCGTTGGCATCCGCCGGCCGAAGGACAACCATACCAGGGATGGACCGCAAGCCCACCAGTTGCTCCACAGGCTGATGGGTTGGACCGTCCTCGCCCATGCCAATACTGTCATGAGTGAAGACATAAATCACCGGCAGGGCGTTCATGGCTGCAAGGCGCATGGGAGGACGCATGTAGTCGCTGAAGACGAAGAAGGTACCGCCGTATGGAATGAGGCCCCGATGCAATGCCATTCCATTCAAGATGGCGCCCATCGCATTCTCGCGAATGCCGAAGTGCATGTTGCGTCCCGCCCAATCTTCAGGCTCAAAGTTTCCAGCCCCATCAATATTCGTATGGGTGCTTGGACCAAGGTCTGCCGAACCACCCATCATCTCCGGCAGACGAGGACCGAGGATCTCGATCATCTTTCCTGAAGCGACACGGGTGGCCATCGGTCCATCCGCTGATGTAAACGACGGCAGATCTGCGTCCCAACCTTCACGTAGGTGTCTGCCAATGACTCTGTGGAACTCGGCTGCCAGGTCCGGGTAGTCTTTTGCGAAAGCTCTGAATCGTGACTCCCATTCCACTTGAGCAGCACTTCCGCGAGTGACTGCTCTCCGAAAGTGCTCCAGAGCCTCGTCGGGAATATGGAAGGAAGGCGAAACCGGCCAGTCCATACCTTCTTTGGTAAGACGCACCTCCTCTACACCAAGAGCTTCTCCATGAGCCGCTGCGGTGTCCTGTTTGTGAGGGCTGCCAAAGCCAATGTGCGTGCGCACGGCAATCAACGACGGGCGGTCTCTTTCCTCGCGGGCGTTCTTCAGTGCGAGTGCCACAGTTTCGACGTCGTTGCTCCGTTCTACTCGTTGCACGTGCCAGCCGAAAGCGGCGAACCGCGCCAGACGATCTTCGGTAAACGTCAGCTCTGTGCTGCCTTCAATCGTAATGTGGTTGTCTGCGTAAAGAACTATGAGTTTTCCAAGATGCTCGTGGCCTGCGATCGATCCAGCCTCCGATGAGATTCCTTCCTCAAGATCGCCATCGCTGACAAGCACGTAGGTGAAGTGGTCCACGATCTGGTGACCCGGCCGATTGAAACGCGCCGCCAGCGCCACCTCGGCAATGGCCATGCCCACTCCGTTTGCAAGGCCTTGACCCAAAGGCCCCGTGGTAGCCTCAACACCCGGGGTCTTGCCATACTCCGGATGCCCCGGCGTACGACTGCCCCACTGGCGAAACTTCTTCAGCTCTTCAAGAGGCAGGTCGAACCCCGTGACGTGAAGCAGAGCATAGAGCAACGCGCATCCGTGGCC
>PLGM01000357.1:16589-18037 GCA_003139795.1 Acidobacteriaceae bacterium
TTGATACACAGCTCATCCAATGCGGGCGGAGCGATTATTGTTACTAATGTTTCAGAAGGTGCCATGGCGCGTTTTGCCTTTCACTCTCTGGAAATGGGTTGAACATCGCACGGAGATTCGAGACTCACAGTTGAGAGACGATTCAAGCCTTCTACATCTTGAGGCCAATATCCCCGATGCATTCCGTGTGTTTGCATTGGCAGGGTGTCTCTGAGGCTTTCTTCGTGTCTGCACATGTAGTGCTGCAGTGCTTCTTTCCGGGCTCCGTCGGGCACTTACAAGCTTTGTTTTCACATTTCGGTGTAGTTGTCATGAAAGCTCCTTTTCCTGAACATGCGTTCTGACCTTAGAAGGCTCTGTTGTACGGGGAATATGCTCCTCAATCTAAATTGCTTGGTTACTCTGGTCTGAAGCGCGTTTGGAGGTGCAAGCACATCTAGAATTCCATGAGCTGTCACGTCTATCTGTTCCGTTTTGGTCACTATCGCAGTATGCCTATGAGTCGAATCGAAGATTCTGCCCTGCTCCCGAAGTGTTGCTGTATTAGGACATGATTCGCATTCTCATGCTGAGGAACGCGGTGGTATAGGCCTTGATTGCATGAGTAGTTTGGTTAGATACTTCCAGGTCCTGGCCGCCGGCCGCATCGACGGTCAGGCGTTCCCCTCGTTTACTATCCTGAGCGAAAAGATCTCTAAGATGGAGCGTGCGGCTCGTTGCGGCATGGGCCTCAAGTGCCTTCCACACCCCGCTTCCAATGAGTGATGTAATGCCTTCTGTCATCTTCAATCCACCTTTCGATCAATCATTGTCCTGAGGGTCCCCAGTCGCATCCCGCATCTGTTTTGGACTGATTGGCAGATATGGCGCATTCGCACAAACTCACCAAGATGAGGAGAATGGGGAGTCGAATTCATCGTCAACGTCGAGCTCAGAACGTTCACGGGTTCTTTGAAGACACAAGTCGCGTGCGAAACCAGCAATTCATTTGCACACTTGCACATCTGCTCCTTACTGCTCATGCATCTTGCGTGCTTGCGCCAGGGCATTCTTTAGTTGCTGACCGGCGGGCGAACGACAACCACAGAGCATCCGGCTCGACGAGCGACCGACTCGGCCACGCTTCCCAGTAAGAAGTCGCGGATGCTCCTTTGCCCGTGCGAACCGACCATTATGAGATCGGCACGCCATTCGGCAGCTCTGTCGAGAATGGTCTTAGTTACGTCTCCAATCAGGACTTCGGTTTGTGCTGTAAATCCCACCCTGCGCAGCTCGCCCGCAATCCGCTCGACCAATCTACGAGCTGGCTTCATCTGCCCTTCCAATTCGGGAGCGTAACCTTGAGCCATCTCAGGCGGAGGCACGGGCTCAACCGGTTGCAGCACGTGTAACACTAGGATCTCGGTATTCTCATGCCGAATCCCGATTCCAACAGCACGAAGCACAGT
>PLGM01000357.1:18075-20944 GCA_003139795.1 Acidobacteriaceae bacterium
TCGCGCGAGGCCAATTCAAATCCAGCCAAGTGCCCTGACACTGCGTCGCCAGTATTGAACGGGCCAGCACAGGAATGCAGGTCACAATTGCTCACGGGAGAGGTCTGTTATCCCACTGCGAGGATTCATGATGCGCGATCGTCCGGGTGAACCTTATCGACAATTTCCGATATTGAGCAAAACAGTACAGACTACTACGTCGGTCAGGCGCACGAATGGCATTATTACGACAGCCGCTTGACTTGGTGGATAAGTAGCTCAAATGACAAAGAATGCGAATAAGGAAGCTTCTGAACAACAAAAGTCGCGCTGGTTCCGAATTGGACGGTTCCTGTTTGTTGTTGTCTTGGCAGTCGCCGTTTTTCTGCTTGGCCTAAGCATGGTGCATCACCGCTTCTTTCGAGGCGGCTATATCAACCAGCACGGCGTCCTCAAACCATAGCGTGAACTGCAGAGAGTCTCGGTCGCAGCTCCGAATGACGCCAAGTTACGGATTCCCTGGCGTGAAGATTTCATGCGAAAGGCTCACTCGCAAAGTGCTATGCTGCGCCGTCTCTCGCTATCGTGAGCCGATGCGGTCGATCCCATACGCATCGAGCACATCCGGCAACGTGACGACACCTTCCAGCTTGTGCAGATCCGCACGATGGATGACCGGCAAGACATCGAGATGGTATTTGCTCATGCGCTCAAGCGCCAGATGCAGGGCATGATCTGCGTGGACGTGCGGAACATCAAGGGTTTCCACAAGACTCGCCAATGGCTGCTCTTTTCGTCCATCGACAAAGGCGACCTCAAGGTCGTCCTTATTCAGGATTCCGAGAAAGTATCCCTTGTCGGCGACGGGCCAGATGCGGAAGGGCCCGGAGCGAGTTTGTTCAATTGCCTCCTCAACGCGCATCTGCGAGGAGAGCATCGGCGGAGACTTCCGCATGATCTTGGCCACTGTGCGTTGGCTGCTTTCGTCACGAGTGCTGTAGCTGGGCAAATGAATGCCATCCTGATGGGCCAATGCCTCGTAAATGGGCTGCTTCTGGAATCTGGAAGAAATGAAGAAGCTGGTCAGGTTTGCGATCATCAGCGGCACGATGACAGCGTAATCCCGCGTCATCTCAAAGATCATCAGGACAGATGTCATTGGGGCACGGACAATCCCCGCGAAAAGAGCGCCCATGCCGACGAGAGCGTAAGCGCCAGGTGTTGCGGTGTATCCCGGTAACAAGCCATGGGCTACCGTGCCGATGGCGCCTCCCAGCATTGCGCCGAGAAAGAGGCTCGGGCCGAAGATGCCACCAGCGTTCCCTGAGGCATAGCTGACAGTAACCCCAAAGAGTTTGAGAACCACGAGCAGCAACATCAACTTGAGCGCCATCGTTCCGTTCAGGGCGCTGCCGACATAGGTGTACCCGACACCCAGGACCTGAGGAACAAGCCAACCCATTAGCCCAACCGTTACTCCGCCAGCTACGGGATGCCACCATCGCGTATTCCTGGGGAGATGTAGAAAGTACTTTCGCATCCCCAACAGAAGCTTGGTAAAGGCTACCGACAGAAAGCCGCCAGCGATGCCCAGCAAAGCGTAGATGGCAAGTTCCAGCGGATGGACCAAAGTATATTGAGGCACTTGAAACAGAGGGTTATTGCCTAGCAGGAGGCGCAAAACCGCCCAGGAGGTGGCGGAGGCAAGCACCACAGATCCTAGAATTGGGGCGTGCATATCGCCCATCACCTCTTCGAGTGAAAACAACACAGCCGCCATCGGGGTATTGAAGGCCGCGGCAATGGCGGCGGCGGCGCCAACAGGAATTAGAGCCTTTACCTTTTCAGGGCGCAGTCCGAGCCAGCGGCCGAGAACGGAGCCGATTCCGGCGCCTACCTGAACGGATGGCCCCTCGCGGCCCAGCGGAATCCCGCTCGCCAAGGTGGTCGCTGTGCAGAAAAACTTGCCCAGGACGGTGCGCAAGGAGATGAACCCATCCCGTGCGAAGAGGGCGGCCTTGGTCTGGGGCACGCCACTGCCCCTGGCGTTGGGAAAATAGCGGTAGAGCAGGACGCCCATGGCCAGCGATCCTGCCACGGGTATCAGTACGCGCCTCCATGCGGCGCTGCCCACGGGATAGAGGCGCATCCCCAACCGCTCCGTGACCACGATAAAGGCGACAACTGCGAGCCCGGTGAGTGCTCCTATCAGCAGCGATAGAGCAAGAAATACCTGCTCCTCACGCTGTTGAAGATCGGCAATCAAGCGCGACCTGAGAATCGTCCACCATCTCTCTTTCGGCAGGTTTTCGGCGGTGGAGGCAGATGCCATAGGAACAGTTTACGCGAATGGCATCTCATGCCCGAGAGAGCATCAATCAGGCGTCATCGACGTAGTTGTGCGCCGATTCATTCTGGATTCTATTTCTGAATTAATGGCGACAAAAGCCTTACAGAAATTGCGCCGCTGCGGTCGCGGCCTGCAAGCCTATAGCTTCTTTCGAAGGTATTCAAACACAACATACCCAATCAGCGAGGAGATCGCGGCAATAAGAAAATTCGTGCCTGTAAAGATATCGTTCAAGGCGAATGCCAAACTTTTCCCCGGTCCATTTGTGACAGTAAATTCTCCCATCAAGAGATTCGAGTAAAAGAGAAAAACGATGAACGCGACTTCAACTACTGCTCTCCAGAGCTTGTTGAGCCGTCGGTCTTTTCGGTCCTCACGCACGGATGAATGATACTAAGAACTGCACAATTCCCCGTTTGCGTTGCCCCTCCTCTCTCTGTGCAGAAAGACACAGGTAGAAATGAGTGAACGGGGTCACAATCAAGAAATGAAGCAGGCTGAACAGCGTGACCCCGTGTGCGGGATGAAGGTCGATCCCTC
>PLGM01000349.1 GCA_003139795.1 Acidobacteriaceae bacterium
AGATTCCCTTTTGGTATTCATCGAAGAAAAGCACACCTCGTTCTGTCGCTGATAGCACGATACTGCTATCAGCGACAGCCGAGGTGGCCTTCATCACTCTTTGCATGCCTTGGATGAACGCGGTTCGGTCCCTGCGGCCCGCCTGCCGCAGATCGCGCACCTTCCTGTGCATGGTCCTGACCCTGATGGGACTCTGTTGCCGTCTGGATCTGGTCGCCCTTACCAGCTATGTTCGGGTTCTCGGCTTACGTCCCGTGGCATACCACCGCTTCCTGCATCNNACGCAGCGCTGCCGAAAACTCACGCTATATCACCGCTTCCTGCATCTGTTCCACAGCAAGGGGCTCGATCTGGAAAGGCTCACCGTCGGCTGGGTGAAGCTGTGTCTGACGCTGTTCAAGCCCGTTTGTGCCGGTTCCCGCATGGTCTGCATGGCCGACGGCATCAAGGCCCCCAAAGAGGGCAAGCTGATGCCCGCCGCCAAGATGCTGCACCAGCAATCGCCCAGCAACTCCAAACCGGGGTCCCAACGACAGGTCTTCGTCGTTGGGGTGGAAGCCGGAATGCATCATGGGCCATTCCTTTCAGGCCATTTCACTGCTGGTCCAGGGAGGCTCCGGACATGTGGCCGCCGTACCCCTGACATCGCGGATTCACGAAGGGCTGGTTTTCTCCAACCGCGATTCCAGAACCCTGCTCGATAAGCTGGCGGTCTTGCTGTTGTCCATGGCCGGCGTTCTGGATGGCAAGATTCTGCTCCTGGCCGATGCCTACTACGCCAGCGGCAAGCTCATCGCCCAGCTGCTCTGCAACGGGCATCAACTCGTAACCCGGGCCAAGAGCAACGCGGTGGCCTACCTGCCTGTACCCGCGGCCGCGCATCGCCGACGGGGCAGACCAAGGATTTACGGAGAAAAGGTCCGCCTCAAGCATCTTGCCCAGGACGATGCCGCATTCATTGCAGCGCCCAGCCCCGTCTACGGCGAAAACAACGTAACCCTGCGCTACCGATGCCTGGATCTGATCTGGCGCCCGGCGGCCCGTATGGTGCGCTTCGTGATCGTGTGCCATCCCCATCCCACCCCTGCGACGAAGACCTGTCGCCGGGGACCCCGGCATCGCGGCATCATCTTCCTGCTTTCCACCGACCTCACCCTCGCACCACTCGATATCCTCTTGCTCTACGGATACCGATTCAGAATCGAGTTGGGATTCCGTCAGGCCGTTCACGTCCTGGGTGCGTATGCCTACCTTCTGGATGTGCGCAATCAAGCCACTGAAGCGCGGCGACGGTAACCAGCACTTGCACCGGACAAGCGATGCCTACCGCGCCGCGATCCGCCACAAGCTGGCCGCCTTCCACATCCATGTCCAGTTGGGATGCATCGCCCAGGGGTTAATGCAACATCTGTCGCTGAACTATACCGCTGAAGTCTGGCTCTGCTTCAGAAGCTGGCTCCGCACCATGAATCCGGCCCTTCCATCATCAGAACTGGTTGCCGCAAACGCCTTGCGTGCGGCCATTCCAGGATTTTTCTCGTCTTCCCAATTGGATCCCAAACTCAAGAGAATCCTGGAGCGATACAGGCGCTCCGATATTCACTTGGATTCAGGGGAAATGGCTGCGTGATGGATGCAGTGAACTCAGCACTGTCCAGTTGTTTACCAATGAGATAATTACCGACTACGATGGTATCTTCTTTAATTGGGTAATTCCGAATGGAGCCTGGTCCGACCACGCCGGGCCGAACGATCTTTACGGGCCGTCGTGGGTTACGGCTGTCGTGAATGCCATCGGCAGCAATAAAAGATGCGCCACGGGAACCAAGGACGCCGGCCAGACATACTGGGAGAACACGGCCATCGTGATCACCTGGGACGATTGGGGAGGATGGTCGGACAACCAACCTGCGCGGTATGCGTCGAAGTTGCCGTGCGGTTCAACCGACTGCCAGGGCGATTATCAATATGGCTTCCGCGTGCCGTTAATTGTGGTTTCCGCCTACACCCCGGCCGGCTATATCAACAATGTGCCACACGATTTCGGCAGCGTGCTGCGGATGATTGAGGGCATCAATCATCTGCCCGAGGGCCAACTGGGTTTCGCCGACAAGCGGGCGACGACCGATTTGAGCGGGTTCTTCAGTCTCACTCAACCGCGCGCCTACACTGTGGTGCCCGCGGAAAAGGATGCGAACTTCTTCCTGACGTATACAGGAGCGGTCGTGGACCCCGATGACTACTAGGCCCTTTCGTTTCTCATGTCAACCTCGGTGAGCCCAAATGATCCCGGCGTGGTCCTTCTTTTTCGGGAAGGGCCACACCGGGATTTGCCGGCGGGACCAACTCCCGCGGGAGAAATGCGCTAATCGGAGCGGATGCTTAACCTCTTTTTTGACTGCCAATTTTGGAATTCCCGACGGGACGACTCTACCGGCGCCCAACGCGCCCTACCCTGTGCGGGGCAATGGCAGTACGCCCGATCCGGCCAATCCGGTATACCTTCAACAAGTGTCGAACACTCTAAACGCGCTGAACTCAAAGCTCGGTATCAGACCCAGGAAGCGCAACGATCTGGTGATTACGCCCCGGCTGGACTTTCAGGCCAGCTCCCGCGATAGCCTGTTCCTGAGCTTCAATGTAAACCGTTTTAAACCCCCCGGTGGTGTTATCACCGACCCTGCGGCAAGAGACTATGGGACGCAAACGCTGGCCAACGACTATGTGCATGCCTTCCAGGCCAGCCTGGGATGGACGCACACGTTCCCCTCACGGCCGCTGAACGAATTCCACGCGGGCACCTCGCAAGACAACCAGATCGCGACACCGGCCCGCCTGGCTCCAAACATCCCGACGTTGATATTGGATAGCCCGGCCCCATTCACTCTGGGCAATGCACCGTTCTCTGTGGGAAGGGTCTTTGAAAGACAGTGGTCTCTGGCCGACCGCGCCGATTACATGATTGGCAAACACACGTTGCATTTCGGATTCGATGGGTGCGGAAGCTTTACGCAGTTTGCCCCAAAGCCGCTGCGAAAGTGCATTTAGTAGGTACAGGGAAAGGCCTGCCAGAACGTCCCGCAGTAAACATGATCCTTCGACGTTGAATGGCGGTGAAGCATGATCGATTCTGTCAGAACAGGAGGCGGCGATTCAGACATCAATCAATTTCGGAGTTTGTTGCGACACGAGGGCGAACGTAAGAGAAAATCTGCATGGTTTCAAATAACGACTCCCCGGGCGGGTCAGATAGGGCGTTGCCTTTTTCTTTGCCAGTACAAAGCGAGATGGAAAATGATCGGAGGCGCGAAACATGAACACGGGCAGCATTGGCTCTAAGGAAGGCTGTACGGTTCGTGGAGCAAGAGACGCAGGGTCGAATGGCCCGGGCGAGGGACGGTTCTCCAATATATGAGAATCAGGGCTTCCAGAACTGCTCTATCTCTTCAAGCGATCGGCCGCGTGTCTCCGGTAGGCGTGAAAAGAAGACGACAGCGATAGCGGAGATGCCCGCGAATACAGCGAAGGTGCCTGTGGGGCCAAGGGCGCGGACCATGGTCAGGAAAGAGTTGGAAACGAGAATGCAACTTGCCCACAGGACGGCCGTGGCGATAGACATGGCACGGCCACGAATGTTGGTGGGAAAAATCTCCGCGATATAGACCCAGGCTCCGGGGCCAAGGCCGGTGGCAAAGGCGGCCACGTAGAGCATGGTGCTGCCGACGATCAGGGTGAAGTCGGGGTGCGCATGTTGAAATTCGAAGACAAGTAGCAACAGCGCCGCGAACATGACGGAGGCGGAGCCAGTGAGCAAGGTACGTCGGCCAATGCGATCCATAATGCAGAGTGCAACCAGCGTGAAGACGAGATTGGTGAGCCCGATGAGTACATTCGCGACGAAGGCGCGCTGATCGCTGCCGCTGTTACCGTGAGTTACAAAGAGCAGTGAGCCGTAATAGAGGACAGTGTTGATGCCGGTCATCTGTTGCAGAGCTGCGATGGCGGCAGCAAGCAGGAGCGGGCGGCGAAGGCGGCGCAGCCAGCCGGGAACGGGAGCTTCCTGGGCGATGGCGGCACGAACCTCCTCAAGCTGTTCTGAGCGGTTCGCCTTGCCTCCGATCGCACGAAAAGCCGCGTCTGCCTCCTGAACGCGATTTTGCTGGACGAGCCAGCGGGGACTTTCGTGAACAAAGCGGAGACAGAGGATGAAAGCCAGGGCGGGAATGGCGGCGGAGCCGAACATCCAGCGCCAGGCGCTGGCGCCGGTAAAGGAAAGCGCCCAGTTGCTGGAGTAGGCGAGCAGAATGCCGGAGACAATAGCGGTCTGATTGAGCGTAACAATGCTGCCTCGCTTGTTTCGCGGCGAGACTTCGGCGAGGTAAAGTGGCGCTACGGTGGACGCGAGGCCAATGCCGAGACCGCCAAGGAAGCGCGCGACCAGGAACTCCGCAAAGGTATGCGGCACGGCGGCGAAAATTGCGGAGAGCAGAAAAAGCAAGCCGCTAAGACGAAGGATGGAGCGACGACCGGACCGGTCGCTGAGTGTGCCGGCGACCATGGCTCCGAAGAGGCAGCCATAGAGGAGGCTGCTGGCGGCAAACTCCATCTGAACTTCGGAAAGCGCGAACCGGATGCGCAGCGAGATCAGTGCGCCGTTGATGACGGCAGTATCGAACCCGAACAGCAGCCCGGCTATGGCGCCGGTGAGGGCGATGCGATAGATGGAACCGAAGCGGACTGCGGGTGGAAGAGGCAAGTAGGTGGAACTCCTGCGCGTTGAAGCGGATGGCGCTATAGCTAGCGGACAGTGCCCACCATTTGAACCATCCGCACCACAATTTGTCAACTTTTATCCTGAAGGCGAGCTTCATAGTACTTCTTTTGAACAAAAAACGAGCATTATATCTTGCCGGCGACCTTTGCGTTAGGTATGATCGATGGCCATGGGATCAAAACTGTGGGGTGAGGCGTTGAGGTTGCCGGGACCGATCCTGATGAATCTGGGGACCGGCTTGATGGTTGCAGATACCGGAAATGAGCCGCTGAGGTTTCTAGCATGCTGGCCGTGCGACGCGGATCACGACTACGCGATGATCGACGAACGGGGATTCAGCCTGCGCGTAATGCGTCGGGATGGATCTCCCGAGGTGGTGGCCCAGTTATGAGCAACGTTGCAATCGCCGTGGATATGGGCGGTTCTCACGTGGATTTTGGGATCGTGCGCGACGACAGAGGTGTGACCGCAGAGACGATCACGGTGCAGGATGCATCGCTCAAGACGGTGCTGCCGGAGTTGGAGGTGGGAATTCTGGTGCTGGTGACCCTCGGAACGGGAATAGGAGGCGCTGTGATGCTGGGCGGGAAACTGCTCCAATCAGGGGGCCACAAGGCCGGAGGACTGGCAGGCCACTTGGGGGTTGCCTGGAACGGCCGGGTCTCAAGTTGCGGAGACCGCGGTTGCGCGGAGGCAGAAGCCTCGACTTCAGTGCTTGATGCGGTTTGCCGTGAACGGGAAGGCTTTGCGATAAGCGCTCTTGCAGATACTGCGACGGCAATCGATTTTCATGGCTTGCTCGATGCGGCCGATGCAGGCGATGCTCTTGCGCTGGAAGTCGTCGATCGCTGCGTGGGGGTTTGGTCTGCACTGACGGGCACTCTGATCCATGCTTATAACGCCAGGGTAATCGTTTTTGGCGGCGGAGTGATGCGACGGCACGAGGCAACTTTGCCCAGAATCCGCGAGCATCTGGATCGGCATGCTTGGGCGGAAAAAGGCTCGGTGAAGATCGTGCCAACGGCGCTGGGCTCTTCTGCGGCATTGCTGGGAGCGTTGCCGCTGCTGCGGGGCCGGGTATGAATTGGACCCCGAATTACGACAAGGAGCCGGCGATTCGAGTTTCAGAAAGTGACTCTGAGTGCTCGATTGGCTGGCCCACCATTGGGCAGGTGCTGAAGCGCGGGCTCGTGAGCGGGAAGCGCACAGTGATTGTGGCAGAGTGTTATCCCGGAACCGATATCGAGGAGGTTCGGGCAGGACTCAGCGAATTGGGAGCCGGAACCATCATATCCGCGGAGCGCGCGCTCAAGACCGCGGAGGAATTGGAGGAGTTACTGGCTCCGTGGTTGGGGGACGATCCTGTCTTCGGCAGGATGACAGCTTGGGAGTTGGGTTCGCTCTTCGATGCGGCGAAGACCGCACAGGTGCGTAGCGAGATAGCGCGGGCTGAGGGCACAATACTGATATTTGGAACAGGCGCGGCGTATGTGGCGGAGCATTGGAACCTGCTGCTTTATTGCGATGTGACGCGGTGGGAGATTCAGCAACGCCAGCGTGTGCACCGCATCGGCAATATCGGAGCGGACAACGCATCGGCCTCGCCCGCAGAGTTATACAAACGGGCTTACTTTATCGATTGGCGTGCAGCGGATGCCGAGCGGCACCGTCTGCATGCCGCGATCGATTTCTACATCGACAGCAACCTGGCCCAGCGTCCGGCGATGATCTCAGGGAGCAACTACCGGGAAGCAATGGCGAAGGCGACGCGGCGTCCGTTCCGGGTTGTACCGTTCTTTGATCCAGGCCCGTGGGGTGGAGAGTGGATGCGCCGGCACTTCAATCTACCCACGGAACCGCCCAACTTTGCCTGGTGTTTCGATTGTGTGCCGGAGGAGAACAGCCTGCGGCTTCGATTTGGCGACAAGGTCGTCGAGACGCCGGCGCTGACCCTGGTGCATGAACATGCGGATGAGTTGTTGGGCAGCAACATCGTAAAGAAGTTCGGCGCGGAGTTCCCCATCCGGTTCGATTTTCTGGATACAGTGGAGGGCGGCAATCTTTCGCTGCAGGTTCATCCCCTGCGCTCGTACATTGCCGAGCACTTCGGCATGGCGTATACGCAGGACGAGAGCTACTACCTCCTGGATGCGGAGCCGGATGCAGTGGTATACCTGGGGCTGAAGCCGGGAGTTGATGCGGCGCAGATGAGGATGGATCTCGAAGCGGCGCAGGCAGGCGGAGCGCCGTTTTCCGCCGAGCGGTACGTGAACGCGTGGCCGGCGAAGAAGCACGATCATTTCTCGATCCCTGCGGGAACGATCCACTGCTCGGGAAAGAACAGTATGGTGCTGGAGATCAGCGCAACGCCGTACATCTTCACATTCAAGTTGTGGGATTGGGCCCGGCTGGGCTTGAATGGATTGCCACGGCCGATCCACCTGAAGCATGGGCTCGCAAATATCCAGTGGAACCGCGACCGGGAGTGGGTGAAGAGCAACTTGATCAATCCTGTGCGCGAGGTTGCCTGTGGCGAGGGCTGGCGAGAAGAGGCGACTGGCTTGCATTGTTTTGAGTTCATTGAAACGCGACGGCATTGGTTCACCGAACCGGTACTGCATGACACCGGCGGAACGCTGAACGTGCTGAATCTGCTGGAGGGCGAAGAGATTGTCGTGGAGAGCCCCGAGGATGCTTTCGAGCCGTTTGTAGTGCACTACGCAGAGACGTTCATTGTGCCGGCGTGCATCGGGTGGTACCGGGTTTCACCAACCAGGAAAGCGGACAAGCCGTTGGCAACCATCAAGGCTTTTGTGCGGAGTGAAGGATGAATCAAGCGGAGACGGGACTAGATCTTGCGATCGACACGGCGACGATGGGGTTTCGCTATGGCGCGGGCGTCCGCGGGCCTGAGCCGGAGTTCCGCACGCTGGATACGATTCGTCCCAGCCTGAGGGACCCGCACTGCAGCGGACCAAGTCCTGTGTATTCGATCGCGATGGATGTGCGCCGCGAAGAGGACGAAGACGATCTGAAGGCGCGTTTTCTCCTGTTTGGCGTAGTTGTGTATGCGGCGGGAAGGCTGGGGAAAGAGCCGGTGCGCAGCCAGGGCCACGTCCATGCCATTGCACCTCATAGCGGATGGTCGCCGCCGGAGTTATTCGAGATATGGGAAGGCACAGCGATCGTCTATGCGCAGGAGTTCACGACGGACGACCCTGGCCGGTGCATCGCGGTGGCGGCTCGGCCTGGCGAGAAGGTCGTGGTGCCTCCGGGCTGGGCACATGCCGTAATCAACGCCGAGACGGAAAGCCGCATGGTCTTTGGTGCGTGGTGCGACCGGCAATACGGCTTTGAGTACAGCGGCGTGCGCGCGCATGGGGGCCTGGCATTCTTTCCCCTCGTGGCGGCAGATGGAACCATCGGGTGGGTGGCTAACGATCGCTATCGCGCGGTTGGGCTCGATCAGAGGCGGAGCCGGGATTATCCGGAGCTGGGGCTCGATCCTGTCGCGCCAATTTATGAACAGTACTGCAGGACTCCAGAGTCGGTGGGGTGGATTGCGCAGCCGCAGCGCGTGGTTGAACTGTGGCCGCGGTTCGAACCATAGGCCGAAGGGTGTTTCCTCAACGAGCAAGAGCATGAATTCAAGGCGAACGATTCTCTGGACGATGCTTTGCGGGATAGTGTTCATTAATCTATCGGCTGCTGCTGAAAATACGCATCGTACTACGCTGTCTCTGGATGGCCAGTGGGATGTGCAGGAGAGCGTCGATGCCTTTGAGCACGGGTGAATCGCGAGACTATACCATTGCCATGGTGAACGACGAAGACACGCCGCGCAACGGAAGGCTGCGGCTGCTGTTCACCGATGCTGCGGGGCAAGGAAGCCGCGGCCCGGGAATTGCCGTTCTCATTGGCGCCGCTGGGTGCGCAGTCGTACACGGTCCCGCCGATTGCCCCGGCAGTCTCCGGCAATTATTCCTTGCAGGTTGCCGCAGCGGCAGAGGACGACAGTGCGCATCCTACGCTTTCCCACCGGGATGTTTTCGTGCGTGAAGATCCTACCGACAAGTAGCTGACTGAAGGAGTTACGGCAATGACAGATGCGGAAGAGAGACGGAGCCCGAAGCAGGAACAACGGCACGCAGCTATTCTCCAACGTCTGCGGGAAGCCGGATCTGCCAGTGTGGAAGAGTTGTGCGCGGAACTGGGCGTGTCTGTGCATACAATTCGCCGCGACCTGGAAGACCTGCACGACAGGGGAGTGCTGCGCCGTGTGCATGGGGGTGCGGCACAACTGGAGCCTCTCTTCTATGAGCCCTTCCGCGCCGATCGGTCGTTTCAAGAACAGATGGAGAGCTTTGCCGACGAAAAGCGGCGAATTGCCAAGGCAGCAGCAGCGCTTGTGAACGAAGGCGATGTTGTCGCGATGACTGCCGGCACCACAACAACTGAAACCATCCGCTGTCTGCCGATGAATCGCGGACTCACAGTTGTGACCAACACCGTGAATGTAGCGATGGAGTTATGCAAGCGCAAAGACATCGAGGTGTTTGTCACGGGAGGGCATCTGCGGGGCACGTGGTTCTCTCTGGTGGGCCCAACAGCCATCGAGAGCATAAACAAAGTCTTTATCGACACACTCTTCATCGGCCTGCATGGAATCGACGATAAGCGGGGCCTGACCTGCATCGACCCGGATGAAGCGGAACTGAACAAGGCCATGGTGCAGCAGGCGCGGCGCAAGGTCGTGGTCGCCGACAGCAGCAAATTCGGAGTCGTGGAGAAATGGCTGATTGCGCCTACCGCGGCGGTGGACGTGATTGTGACCGACACCGGTGTTACGGAGGAGAAGGTTGCTCCGTTTCGCAAGCGAGGCATTGCGGTGCACGTGGTGTAGTGGCGCTGCATGAGCGGTCTCCGGACGGTGAAGTGGTTTATGGTGAGAGCTAAACAAACACTCTCCGCGGCACAAATCACCGGGCAGTCCAAAATATAGCAAGGAGCTTGGCTTCACAAACAGGCCGGATACACTTGAACAGACCATACCACCCATGTCAGAGATTCTGCTTGCAATCTGGCAGCGGACCATAAACTCTCCCTGTGCCCAGGCTGCCACGACAAGTCAGGATTCTGATTTTCCGGCATGAAGCTGACTCCGCTGACGTGACCGGACTGAGGCCACAGAGACCCCACGCCTCCTGGAGACCAGCGAGCGCGACGCGAGTCGGTCACATGAACTCTGCGCATGCTGCTGATCCATCAAGACGACTTGCGATTTAGCCGTCGGGAGTATGTGTTTGTACCGTTCCGGGGAATATCCGTCCGTGCAATTCAGAACTGAACCATGGCGGACAATACCTACACCATAAAACAAGACATCGATCGCAGCCATCTCGGTGGCAAGGTTTAGGATATCTGCAATTGCCTCACCTTCTCAGATATCAAAGACCTCCGGCGTGGACCTGCCGCAGGGTGGAGCAACTGCATGCACATGACCCTGGCCACGCACCGATTCTTCCCCAAGCCTGCCAGCTGCATAAGCGATCACTCCGAAGGGCAACGTGCGACTTTGAAACTCCTACTGGTGCTCACTCAGCGCGGCCGACATCCATCGCGATGCCGTACACAGGATTCGACCCCCAGGAGTTGAAGTAACCTACTTTCCGCACATCTC
>PLGM01000330.1:0-2128 GCA_003139795.1 Acidobacteriaceae bacterium
TAATTCGTCGGAAGCGTCCGGCCATCTTCAAGGTAAATGCGGCCGCCATCGCCATCGACATCGCGTACTTTTACCAGTTCGCCGTTAGTGGCTCGGAAGGCCGCGCCGCCGCGATTGCCCGTCAGCAGCAATCTGTCTCCGGGAGCCACCTCAATCTGTTGACGTTCATGTACCGAGAAAGAGCGAGCCTGTGTTGGACTCACTGTGCGCTCCATGCCATGTTGGTCCTTGGCAATGATGCCCGATTCTTCCATTCGCTCGACGGTGAGCGCCTCATGTTTTTCGATCCCATGCGAAGAGCGATGGAAGAGCAAAAGTTGTCCTGACTTGTAGTTCACCAGGTCCTTCTTTTGCGCCTCGGTCCATTGCAGCGGCACATAACGCTCGGCGACAATGCCGCGATCCAGTTCGCCGTGCTGCTTCATATCCTTACGGATGGCATCGGTAATCTTGCCGATCTCATCATGCGTACCTGCAACAACTAGAACCGAACGGTTTGCATCCGACGTGAGTGTCCGATATGCAGATGCCACCGCCTGCGCCCGCTCCATGTATGGAACCTCTCGGACGGCACCAAGCTTCTCCAGCTTTTCAAACCCCTGCTCTGGCGAATGACGCAGTGTCTGTATCGCATCCCGATATTGAGCCTGTGTCTGCCGCTGCACAGCCATAAGCGACACGCTCTTCATTTGCGATTCCTTCTCCAAAATGCGCAGGGCATCCGATGCCTCGACACTCTGAAGTTGCCGCGTGTCCCCGGAGAACAGAATCCGCGCTTCTTCGCGCTCCGCCAGTTTGAGAAGGCCTTCCATCTGACGCCCTGAGACCATGCCCGCTTCATCCACAACCAGTACTCTGCCGTGCAGCGCGGTCTGCGCCTTTGGATCATCCAGCAATCGCGAGATCGTCATCGCATCGCGAAAGCCGACCTTCTGCAACTCCTCGACCGCGCCGCGCGTTGGCGCAACCGCCAATACTTCCCGGCCAGCCCCGCGTAAACCACAGGCGATTTCTGTAAGTGTTGCGGTCTTGCCGGTACCGGCGGCTCCGCGCAGATTGACGGCAAAATCCTGCGAGTTAAGGATTTGATGAACGGCCCTCAACTGCTCATCTCTCAGTCGCTCTGAAGGTCTGAAGTCGCGCTCTCTACCCAAGCGTTCATAGCGCCCGATGCCACCGTCCACCGTTGCAATCATGCGCTGTTCGCGTTCCAGACTTTCGCGTGTGGCCAGATTGTTCCCGGCCCGGATAAGAGAACCCTGCAACTGTTCCAGTTCCAGAGCACCGCGCAGTTGACGACGATCAATCTTTCCGCGCCCGTACCGCAGGGCCTCCGTCATCAACTCGTGCTCGCGCACAACTGAGCTGCGCTCAAAGAGGTGCTCTTTTGCGTGTTGAAGCGACTCCGCTGCCTGCAAGAGTTCATGCGGAATTACTCCGACACGATCAACAGACTCTTCATGCAGATGCTTCAGCGCATGGCGTTCGTCAGGCAACAGCCTTGCATGCTGTTGTTTCCTCAATCTCTCCGTGGAAATTTCGGCCAATTTGTCGGCGCGGGATTCACGGACCAGCACGGCGACTTCGTTGTTAGTCGGCTTGCGGCCATGCTTCCGGGTGAATCGTTCGATAGCGGCATCCCGCTGCGCGCTGCGCACGCTGTACTTTTCGAGCAACTGGTCCGAGACGCCGCGAATCTCGAAGCCGTGATCTCTGCCCTTGGAATCGCGGCGCGTCTCAATCTCATATCCCAGGCCACACACCTCACGCGCCAATGCGTTCCGGTAAATCTCCGTCAGATATGCACGGCGCTCATACAGTCCCGATGCTTGCAATGCCTTCCAGCGCCCCTCCACCCCATCAAAGGTCAAATTGGCCGTGACAGCATGGGTGTGCAGTTGCGGATCGAGTTCACGGCTGGTGTCGTGCCGGTATGCGGCCACAATCCAGTTTGCCGTTGCCCTATCCTCGTTCGCACCATTCAGCCGGACGCGCGCGGCGGCATAGTTCTCTGACTCAGCGAGTGCCTCACGAACAGCTTTGTCATGGGCGGCAATCAACCGCTCATCGCCGCCGACGAGGGCCTGAATCGAAATCGACTTCGGCGCGGAGAAGGTCAGATCGTACA
>PLGM01000330.1:2186-3035 GCA_003139795.1 Acidobacteriaceae bacterium
CAGATGCCGTTGAGCATATCCAGCACCACCCGTCATGGCCCGCAAAGTCAGCACAACCCCACGCTAACCCTGTTCGAAATCCGAATGCAACAGCCGGAGTCATCATACCCTGCTGAGGAACACCCCAATGCAGNNAAGATGAAGTAAAGGCCAATCCAACATCGTAATCTTCCCGCATTGCAGACAAATCCGCCAGATTCTGCGAGCATCAATTGGAGAAAATACGCAGAAAAACACTCTCGCTGCGCTCGCTTTGAAGGAAGACACCATCCCTAAGCCTGACGGCTTAGCGATGGTGACGTAATCCGCAAAGATCGAACGACATTCGGACAACGTCGAACAGTGTTCGAAGATGATCGAAGATTGTTCGCACTGCGTTCGAGGATCTATATAGCCAGCAGGAAGGCCATCCAACAGCTCAATCTTCCGTCACGGCGACGTTTTTCCAGACACCTGCCGCACGTGTCCGAGTATCGGCATTCGGGTACGAATGCTGCTCGAAAGTGCCAGCGCCCTCTCGCTTGGAAGATGCGCTGAAGAGGCTACGCGGGAGTCGTCTGTGTTTGATTCTTCAGTTTATGGACGAAGGCTAAATAGGCCACCATCACGCGAAANNGGAATGTTCAGCCACTGGTTGTTATAAAACGCAACAAGCTGCGACTGTGCGGCCTTGGTTTTGAAACTCATGATGATGTGCTCGGCGAGGGCGTTCTTTCTCCGGATTTTGAGCACGGCAAAAAGTTGGTTGAAATGGCTCTTGGTGAATTTGGAATCGATGGTAAGCCGGAGTTGAGTGCGCTTCTCTGCGGGAGAAACGACCCTGCGCTTCGGTCGGGTTGTGGCCTTCTT
>PLGM01000331.1 GCA_003139795.1 Acidobacteriaceae bacterium
GCCGGTTAACAGCCCAACGCGCTCAACGAGCATTTCTGCCGCTCTTTCGGCCTCCGGGTCTATGGTTGGCTATTAGGAAATTGGCTGGAGCGGAGCCGGAGCAGATGGACCGAGGAACCCATACGGCCAAGTGACTTTTTTCCCCTCCGGGGTCTGCGCTTCTTTGAGGGGGCGAGCGGGGTAGCGCAGACGGAGGGAGCAGGGGCCTTCAGGCGCCTGAACTGGGCGGGGAAAATTAAGCGGGCTTTAGCCCCGGGGGTTTCCTATATGCTGCCAAGATGCGCTTCGCGCCACAAGAAACCCGGGCCTATCTCGTGACCGATGTCGCGGCGACCCCCGGCCCATTGCCCCCTGTCCACTGTTCACTGCTTTGCAGATAATTATCCCCCCTTGGCGCACACTACCAATAGAGCGAAACCTTGATGCCTCTCGAAAGCCGGACCATGCGAATCGTCAGAAACATCGCCGTAGTCTTTGAGCCCGAGCTCTGCCGCGCCAGGCAAAAAAACAGACGAAAATTCGCCCTGTACGCCTGTAATGCCACTCAACCCCATTTCCTTCAGCAACTTGCGAGACAAGAATCGGCGTCCGTACAGGATAAGTACTTCAGTATCCCTACCCCGAAAGCCATCATTCCAATGGGCTTACGAGCCATTCCGCAAATCGCGCTTTCCACCGCTGTATGCCTGTAAAAACGCCCCGTTGCCCCGTATAAATCCAAGAAAAATAACCACTTATCCGTTCAATAATCCGCAAAGCTTTCGCGGCGCAATGCTGCGTTTTTGCGCCCAATCGGGCCTTCCTCTCCGCGGCGCCCAAGGACGCCGCTCGATGGCGCTGGATAATTTGCTTAGTTGCCTAGTTGCCAAGTTGCCGGCGTTGCCGTCCCCTCCTGCATCTAAAATGGAAAGATGACCTCCCCACTTTCCGCGCGCCGCCGTTCCAAGGCGCCTCCGCCGGGCGAAACCGGCCAGGAGGCGCTCTACCTGCGCTCTCTCAGCGATCGCCAGGTCGTTGTCCAAATCAAGCTGCGCGACGGAGAGACGGTGCGCGGCTGGATCGAGTACTTCGACGACGCGATGCTGCGGCTGACGCGCGAGGGGCGGCCGAACCTGTTCATCTACAAGCACCAGATCCGCAGCATCTCTGAGGCCGGACGGCGTGATGCACGCGCCGAGAGCCCGGCCAGGCCAGCTTCGAATAGGACTGTTTCGAACGGGGATGCCTCTTGAGCGGCGCGGCGGTAACGGAGCTGGTGTGGGTTCCCAGGGCCTCGGCCATTGCGCGGGACGCGGGCGCGCGGCTGCGCGAATTCTTTGCCCAGGGCGTGGAGACCGAGTACAAGGGCGATGTGGACCTGGTGACGGTGGCCGACCGGACGGTGGAGAAGCTGATCCGCGGGCGGCTGGGCGAGGCGTTTCCGGAGCACGGCGTGTATGGCGAAGAGGGAACGCGGGAGCGGATGGAGGGGGAGTTTCGCTGGTATGTGGACCCGCTGGACGGGACCACCAACTTTGCCCACGGGTTGCCGCAGTTTTGCGTCTCGCTGGGGCTGGAGCAGCGCCCCGCGGGCCTCAAGCCGGACCAGGATGGAACGCTGGTGGCGGCGGTGATCTACGATCCCATGCGGGACGAACTGTACGCGGCCGAGCGGGGACAGGGCGCGCGGCTGAACGGAAGGCCGATGCGGGTTTCGCGGACGCAGGAGCTGGCCGAAGCGCTGGTGGCCACGGGCTTTCCCAGCCACAAACGCCACGAGAACCCCAATGTTCACTTTTACCAGGAGTTCACGCTGCGCTCGCACGGGGTGCGGCGGGCCGGCTCAGCGGCGCTGGACCTGGCCTACGTTGCCTGCGGCCGACTGGAAGCTTTCTGGGAGTTCAAGCTGAACCCCTGGGACACGGCGGCGGGGGTTCTGCTGGTGGAAGAGGCTGGGGGGCGGGTTACGGATTTCTCCGGAGGGGCTTTCCGGCTGGACAGCCGGGAGATTCTGGCCTCGAACGGGCTGATCCACACGGAGTTGGTGGGGCTTTTCAGCGATATGTTTGCCGGGCGCGACCTGGCGCCCATCCCCACGCCGCATGAGTTTGCCCAGAAGCGGGCGGCGCGAGCGGCGGCAGCGGGATAGGCGCCTTGCCGGCGCGGGCGCGCGGGATGGTTGGCTGCCGGGAGCGAAAACGGGAAAGATAACGGGGAATGATTGTTCTGATTCCCGCATCGCAAAATGCGGTTGCCTGAGGGCGAGTCAGCCTTTGGGGTCCTGTGCTACTATCAGCGTCGAGGATTCCACTCTCCGGAGATTTCAAAGATGGCATACATCATTGCAGAACCCTGTATCGGCACCAAGGACACCGCCTGTGTAGACGCCTGTCCGGTCGATTGCATCCACCCCAAGAAGGACGAAGACGGTTTCGCAGAGGTCGACCAGTTGTTCATCGACCCGGTCGAGTGCATCGACTGCGGCGCGTGCGTTCCGGCCTGCCCGGTTTCGGCGATCTTCGCACAGGACGACCTGCCGGAGAAGTGGGCACACTTTACCGAGAAGAACGCGGCACACTTCGGCCGCTAGGCGGCTTTCCGCTTCTTCATCCGTTTGAGCTTCTCCAAGCGCGCATTCCGCCCCGGCGGGATGCGCGTTTGTGTCTGTGCGCCGCGGAAACGCACAAGTGGGGCAGGGGCGCTGAAGGAAGCGGGTGCTTTTGGCCTTTGGGTCTTCTTGCGGCAGCCTACTGGAGGGGCTCGTCCGCATCAGTGAATCTGGGCTCATCGACGGCGGGGGAGAAATCCAGTTGTGGAATCCAACCCTTGGGGTCCGGAATGGCTCCGGCGCCGGGGGTGATAGCAAACCGCCCCTTCCCGATTTCGACAAAATCGACGCTGTCGCCGGTCTTGAGCCCAAGCTGTCTGCGGACGTGGGAGGGGAGAGTGATGCGGCCGTTGAAGGTGACCATTGCGGAGGGCATTTGGAACCTCTGATTTTATTCTAACCTTCGACCGGGCGGTGTTGTCAGGGAAAATTCCGGTAGGCTACGGGGGTTTGGCTTACACGTCGGCTCAGGCGAGCAGTTGCATGCCGGTATCGCGGGCGGCCCGGCGGTCGAAGGTGACGGTCCGGCTGCACCCGGCCGCCTTCGCGGAACTGGCGATCAGGCAGTCGGCAAAATCCGCGTTGCCTTTCCGATAAAGCTGCAAAGCACTCTGCACAATGCTCACTTGCTCAATCACGATCTCCTCCCGTGTGATCAACTGACTCAGGACCGCCGTGATTCCTCTGCGATCAAGGCGTTTCTGGCTGGTCATCACCCAAACAAGTTCCAGAATGGACGCTACTCCAATCCAGCCCGGCTCTCCGATTGTGAGCGAACTCATTATCGCTTTGGCTTTGGGGCTCTGCAGGGGGTCGTCCTGAGCAAAGAATCGGACCAGAATGTTCGTATCCAACCCGATCACGCGGCCTCCCCATCCCGGGTATTCTTGTTCGCGTCACTGCGCGTGGCCGTATCGAGTTCCGCGCCATAATCGAGGACGGCCTGATCCATCTGTTCGATCGTGGGCACGTAATCCAGCTTCGGTATGCAGCCTTCCAGGTCCATGATCGAACCGGTCCTTGGCCGGAACGCATACTCGCCGTCCTCGATCTCATAGAAGTCGATCCGGACCCCTGGCTTCAGGCCAAGAGCCTTCCGAACCTTGACAGGAATCGTGATCTGGCCTTTGGAGGTTATGGTTGCAGTCGGCATTGAAAACCCCTTCTTTTCAAGTATACCTTACTTTTCTGAATTATTCGTTATAAAGCAAGAAAGGCCTTATATTGCAAGCGGTTCCTTACTCACGGCAAGCGATTCGTCCTGTCTGGTCTCCAAAGGCCATCCGGCGGGTGCGAAGATAGTAGACGCATGAGCGTGCTCACTTCAGAAGCGGTGGTTTTGCGCACCTGGCCGGTGAACGAGGCCGACCTGATTGTGAGCTTCTTCACGCGCGATTACGGCCGCATGAAGGGCGTGGCCAAGTCGGCGCTGAAGAGCCGCAAACGGTTTGGCGGGGCGCTGGAGCCGATGACGGTGGCGCGGGCCTGGTTTGCCGAGCGGCCCCGGCAGGAGCTGGTGCGGCTGGATCAGTTGGAGATTGTGCGCTCGCCGCTCTCGGCCCCGGTGGACCACGCGCGGATGGCGGTGCTGAGCTTTTTTGCCGAGGTGCTGGACGAGGCGCTGCCTGAGCACGATCCGCAGGAGACGGTCTTCCGGCTCCTGCTGGCGGTGCTGGAACAGACCACGGTGGAGCAGCCATGGATGCCGCTGACCTATTTTTCGCTGTGGATGACGCGGCTGATGGGGCTTTTGCCCGACATTGGCCACTGCACGGCCTGTGGCGAAGCGCTCACGGCAGGCGAGACCAGCTTCAACACGCTGGGCGACGGGCTGTTCTGCGCCCTGCACCGGAACGGCAATGCGAGTGGGCTTTCGGCGGATTCCTGGCAACTGGCGCAAAGGATGCTGCGGGCGCCGGCGCAAGCCTTTGCCGCTGAACCGTGGCCGCGGCGGCGCGGGCAGGACCTGCGGCGCTTTACCTTGCAGGCGCTGGAGCGGCATTTGGAGCGCAGGCTGCGCTCGGCAGAGGCGCTGGGACGGCTGGGGGCCTGATTGGGGCTGAGGGCTGATCGGGGTTGGAGGTTGATTGAGGCGGGAGGCTGGTAAAATTGGCTCAGTCCCGTCGAGAGAGAGTTTCCCGTGCCTTTATCCACTATTGAATCCTCAGCGGTTGTGTCTCCCGCGAAACCGGCCGCACTGACTTATCAGGAGCTATTGTTTCGCTTGCAGGGGTTTTGGGCGGCGCGCGGCTGCGTGCTGCAACAGCCCTACGACGTTGAAGTGGGCGCGGGCACCATGGCGCCGGAGACGTTTCTGCGCGTGTTGGGGCCCAAGCCGTATCGTGTTGGCTATGCGCAGCCTTCGCGGCGGCCGGCCGATGGGCGCTACGGCGAGAATCCCAACCGCCTGTTCAAGCACACCCAGTTCCAGCTCATCCTGAAGCCGCCGCCGGTGAATGTGCAGGAGCTTTACCTTGAGTCGTTGGAGGCCCTCGGCATCGACCTCGCCCAGCATGACCTGAAGTTTGAAGAGGACAACTGGGAGTGGCCGGCGGGCGGCGCGTGGGGCGTGGGCTGGCAGGTGATGCTGGATGGGCTGGAGATTACGCAGTTCACTTACTTCCAGCAGTGCGGGGGCCTGGATCTGGACCCCATCTGCGCCGAACTGACTTATGGACTGGAGCGCATTGCGGCTTTCCTCCAGGATGTGGACTCGATCTACGACATTGTCTGGGCGCGCGACCCGGAGACGGCCGCGGTAGTGACTTATGGCGATGTCAGGCTGGCCGAGGAGTTGCAGTTCAGTGTGTATAACTTCGAGCTTGCCGATGTGAGCAAGCTATGGGAGCACTTTAACTCTTACGAGGCCGAGGCCAGGGCGCTGCTCGACCAGGCCAACGCGCTGTTTGCCAAAGAAGGCGCGGACGCGGTGGAGAAGCGACGCTTTCCGCTGCTGGCCACGTATGAGTTGGCGCTCAAGTGCTCGCACCTGTTCAATCTGCTGGATGCGCGCGGAGCCATCAGCGTGACCGAGCGGGTGGGCGTGATCGGGCGCATTCGCGCGCTGGCGGTGGGCGTGGCCAAGGCGTATGCGATGCAGCAGGGGAGTTAGCGAGGTTAGCGGAGTTAGCGAAGTTAGCCACGCTTTGCATGTGTGGGCGGAGTTAGCGAGAAAGCAAAAAAATGGCGGATTTTTTGTTGGAGATTGGGTTGGAAGAGGTTCCGGCGCGGATGATTGCCGGGGCCGAGGCCGAGTTAGGCAAGCGGGTGAGCGAGTTGCTCACGCGGGAGAGGTTGCTCGGGCCGAACGGCGAACTGACGACGTACTCGACGCCGCGACGGCTGGCCGTGCTGGTGGAGGACGTGCTGGCGAGCCAGGCAGACACCGAGGAGCAGTTGACGGGTCCGTCGTGGAAGGTGGCGTTCAAGGACGGTGCGCCGACGGTGGCGGCGGAAGCCTTTGCAAAGAAGGCGGGCGTGGCTGTCGAGGCTCTTGAAAGGGTCGAGAACGCCAAGGGCGAATATGTGGGCGCAAAGGTGAAGCGGCTGGGTCGCGCGGCGGCTGATCTGTTGGCGGCGGAATTGCCGAAGGAAGTTCTGGGCCTGTATTGGGCCAAGAATATGTATTGGCGCGCGGGCAAGCCGGAGCGCTTTGTGAGGCCGGTGCGGTGGGTGGTGGCGCTGCTCGATTCTGCCTTCGTTCCCTTGGAAATTGCGGGAATTGCGGCCGGCAATGCGAGCCGCGGACATCGCGTGCTGCACGGAGAGGCTCCCGTTGTTTTGGGCAAGGCTGCCGATTATGCGGATGCACTGCGCAAGGCATTCGTGGCCGTCGATGTGGCTGAGCGCAGGCAGTCGATCCGAAAGGCGCTGGACAAGGCGACGCGCACGGTGGCTGGCGCGCGTTGGCGCGAGGATGCGGCGCTGATTGAGACGGTGGTGCATCTGACCGAGTGGCCGACCGTGGTGCTGGGGGACTTTGAGCCGGAGTACCTGGCGCTGCCCGAAGAGGTGCTGGTAACGGTGATGCGCGACCACCAGAAATACTTTGCTGTCGAAGGCGCGGACGGCAAGCTGGCGCCGCATTTTCTGGCGGTGCTGAACACGCAGGTGGACGACGAGGGCGAGGCGATCATCCGGCACGGCAATGCGCGGGTGCTCAGGGCGCGGTTCAAGGACGCGCAGTTCTTCTGGGATTTCGACCAGAAGACGCAACTCGTCGAGCGGGTCGAAAGCCTTAAGACAGTGACATTCCAAAAAGAGCTTGGAAGCTATTTTTGGAAGACGATGGAAAATGGCCGAGTGCTGCAACAGCTCGCAGGAACGCTCAAGGGCGCCCAAGTCCCTTTCGATGAACTTGCCTTGTACAAGGCGTCTCTACTGGCCAAGACAGACCTCACCACAGAGTTAGTCAAGGAATTTACCGAGTTACAGGGGATTATCGGCGGCCTTTACGCAAAGGCGCAGGGGCTCGGCGATATTGTCTCTCAAGCCATCTACCCTCAGTACACTCCCGCATCGACTGACGATACTATCCCGCGGACCGTCGAGGGGCAATTGCTCGGCCTTGCCGACCGCATCCAGACAATTACCGGAATGTTCAGCATCGGCAATGCGCCGACGGGATCGAAGGACCCGTTTGCGCTGCGGCGGGCGGCCAATGCGATCGTGAAGATTCTGGCCGAGAGTGGGCTGCCATTGACGTTTAGCGATGTGGTTGGTGCAAGCGGCGAGGTCTCCCACCCTAGCGGCAAAAACAAAGACGCCGTGAGGGTGGGGCACCTAGATGGCGCGGAGGATGCGAACAAGGAGCAGGTTGCGGCGTTCCTGCGCGAGCGGCTGCACTTCTATCTGAAAGACGTGCGCGGCTTTGCCTACGACGTGGTGAACGCGGTTCTGGCTGCGGGCGCGGACGATGTGCGCGACGCCATGGCGCGGGCTGAGGCGTTGACGGCGGTACGCGGGTCAGAGGATTTTGCCGCGATTTCAGCGGCGTTCAAGCGTATCAAGAACATTCTGCGGCAGGCGGAGGAGAAGCAGTTTGAGCTTGGTTCGGCGAAGGACGTGTCGCTTTCGGCGGAGGCGCAGCGGCTTTTCGACGCAGCGGCCACGTTGGCGCCAGTGGTGGCGGAGTTGCGCCAGAAGCGGGCTTACCGCGAGGCGCTCGTCTGCATTGCGACGCTGCGGCCAGTGGTGGATGCGTTTTTCGACAAGGTGATGGTGCTGGATCCGGACGCGGCGGTGCGGGGGGCGCACCTGGGGCTGATCGACGAGGTGCTGCGTGGCTTCTCCGGCATTGCCGACTTCAGCGAGATTGTTACGGCGTAAAACTGTTCTTTTTCCGTCGGGTTGGGGTTCGTGGTCTCCCACCCTAGCCACAAAGACAAAGACGTGGCGAGGGTGGGGCACCCTGCTATCACCTGTGCAAAGTTCCGTGTCGAGTGTAGCTTGAAATCGATCTCAGGAGGCCGCGGATGAAGAAGGCGATTCTGGGTACGATCGCTCTTGCGGCGATGGCCGGTGCGTCCCTTGGTGCCCAGCAGGGCACCGCCAATGGATCGGGCGGGTTGGGGGGATCGGCGGGGACGGCGGACACCTCTCCGCACACGGTGTATTTCATCCCGGTGGATAGAGGCGTGAAGCTGGAAGTGCTGGACTGGGGTGGGGTGGGGCGGCCGCTGGTGTTACTGGCGGGGCTTGGGTACGATGCGCACGTGTTCGACAAGTTCGCGCCCAAGCTGACCGCACACCACCATGTGTACGGCATTACGCGGCGCGGGTTTGGCGCTTCCAGCGCTCCGGCGCCGGCGAATGGGAACTACTCGGCCGACCGCCTGGGCGACGACGTGCTGGCGGTGATCGATACGCTCGAACTCGAGCGGCCGGTGCTGGTGGGTCATGCGAAGGCCGGCCAGGAGTTGAGTTCCATCGGCAACCGGCACCCGGAAAAAGTGGCGGGGCTGATCTATCTCGATGCCGGATATTCCTATGCGTACTACGACAGCGCGCATGGAGATCTGCTGCTGGACGCGATCGATCTGAGGAAGAAACTGGATGAGTATCTGTCGGCGGGGGCGCCGGACCTGAAGCAGTATTTCTCAGAGTTGCAGGCCAGTCTGCCGCAGTTTGAAAAGGATGTGCAGGATTTCCAGGCGGAGCTGGCGCTGATGCCTCCGCAGCCGCCCAGGACGGGCACGCCTCCGCCGATCATGGTGGCGATCGAGGCAGGGGGGGAGAAGTACACGGAGATTCACGTTCCGGTGCTGGCCATCTTTGCCGACCCTCACGATTTCGGCCAACTGTATGCGAACGATCCGACTCGCCGCGCGGCAGTGATTGCGGACGATTATGTGCGCACCTCGGCGCAGGCGGATGCATTCCAGGCCGGGATTACAGGGGCGAAAGTGGTGCGATTGCCAAATGCGAGCCATTTCATCTTCGTCTCCAACGAAGCGGACGTGCTGCGCGAGATGAATGCTTTCCTGGCCAAGCTGCCGTAAGAGGGAGTTGCTTCGGCGGCGGCCCGATGAATGTGGGCGCGGGGATTCATTCGCTTCCGGGTCTTCTGCCGCGACGGACGGGATCCCGGCCCCCGGCGGGTTTGCTTTTGAGGTTTCCCACCCTTGCGATAGAAAAAAGTCGCAAGGATGGGGCACGGGGCCTCAGTGGGGAACGAACAGGAACGACTCTGCATTTGTGGTTTCCCATCACCCGGAGTGCCGGCTCGCAGGAGCTTGCGCCTGAGGCAAGTTTCTTTTGAAATCGGGTCTTTCTTCCCCGCATCTTCGGCTCCATCTTCACGTCTACAATCAATAGAGATGTCCGACACGCTTTATCTGAGTTTGTGGTACCCGAATCTGCGCCTGGCGGCGCTCCCCGACAAGCTGACGGCTGTCCTGGGCGCCTTTGCCGCGCACGGCGGCGAGCCGCGGGTCTACGCGGCTAGGGTGTGGCCGGTGAGCTGGAGCGAGTCGCCGGTGTTTCAGCTGGTGTATGGGCGCAGCGGGGGCGGGACAGGGGGGGGCGCGGAGCCGCGGCTGGCGGTCGAACAGGCGCTGGAGCTGCTGCACGACGATTACGCCTACGAGTTCCAGATCGGCTGGAGCTTGTGGGAGCTGGAGACCACGGGAGAACTCGATCCGCGCTGGGTGCGGGAGCCGCGGCTGGTGCGGGTGACGGGCTACGGGCCGCTGTTCGACGAGGCGGCTTACGAGCAGGATGGGCATATCCGCGTGGACTTCGGTTCGGACGCGCCGTTTCTGGAAGAAGGCGTGGAACTGGACTCGGTGGCGGCCCGGCACGTGGAAGAAAATGTGCGCCAACTGGTGGAGCTGACCGAGGCGGTCGAGAAGGGTTCGGGGGCCACGGCGCGGCTGCTGTGGAGCGAGCTGGGCGAGAGCCTTGCCCAGCGGCTGGCGAAACGCTTAGGAGTGTTCAACTGAGCGTGCGATTCACCATTGAGCGATTGCGGACGCTGGTGCTGGCGGCAGGAGTTCTGCTGGTGGGGGCGCTGGTGGTGTTTCTGGCCGTGGGCAAATGGAAGAATCCGCTCAATCTGAAAGAACTGCCCAAGCGGCTCGGCCACGACATCACGGCGGATGCCAGCGGCTACACCTTCGACCATGCCTTTGGCGCGCACTCGCGGTACAGAATTCACGCGTCGAAGGTGGTGCAGTACAAACAAGGCACGGCGGTGCTGCACGACGTGAAGATTGAGTTGTATGGCGAAGACGGCAACCGCGTGGACCGCATCGAGGGCAACGAGTTCGAGTACGACCAGAACAACAAAACGGCGACGGCGGCCGGGCCGGTGGAGATCACGCTGATGCGGCCCGGAGTGGCGCCGGCGATTGCACCGAGGGCGACGCCGGGGCAGGTGGCAGCCGGCAAGCCAAAGGGCAGCACGCTGGCCTCGGCCGCCGAGACGGCCGCGCGCGGCGAGATTCACGTGAAGACCAGCGGGCTGACCTTCGACGAGGACAGCGGAGTGTCGACGACCAGCCAGCATGTGGATTTTTCCATGGTCCAGGGCAGCGGCAGCTCCATGGGCGCCTCCTACGACTCGCAACAGGGCCTCCTGGCGCTGGATCGGGCGGTGGAGTTGACGACCGAGCGCGGCGGGGAGACGGTCAAGATTCACGCCCTTCATGCGGAGTTCGTGCGCGACGACAAGATTTGCAACCTTCATGCGGCCACGGCCGATTACCGGGGCGGGGAAGCGACAGCGGGCGATGCGAAGGTCCTGTTTCGCGAGGATGGATCGGCGGTGCGGCTGGATGCGATGAACGGATTTACGCTGGTGACCGCGACGGGCGGCCACATTGCGGCGCCCACAGGGTCCATGGACTTCAATGAGCACAACCAGCCGCGGCATGGGCATCTGGAGGGCGGGGTCAAGATGGACTCGATGCGCGAGGCTGTGAATGGGGAGGGGCAGCGGCAGATGCACGGGACAGCACCGACTGCGGAGCTGGATTTCACGCCGCAGGGCGAGTTGCGCCACACGCACATGGAGCGGGGCGTGGAGATGCTCAGCGAGGAGCTGAGCGAGACAGCAAACGGGCCGCTGCGGGTGAGCCGGACGTGGAGGTCGCCGGTGGCCGACGTGGATTTCCGCGATAACGGGCATGGGCAGACGGAGCCGGCCGCGGTGCACGGGGTGCATGGGGTGGTGGTGACGGGCGAGAGCCAGCGCGGCAAGGCAGCACCGGAGCCCTCGCGGCTGGCGGCCGATGACGTGACGGGCGAGTTTGGGCCGGATTCGGTGTTGACCGCAATGAGCGGGGTGGGCCACGCGAGCATCGAGGAGACCAATGCCGCGGGCACGCGGCAGACCTCAACCGGGGACCGGCTGGCGGCGCATTTTGTCCCAAGCGGGCAGGCGAGCAGCAAGGATGAGCCTGGCGGCGCAGGGCAGGTTCAGTCGGCGGTGCTCGATGGCCACGTGGTGCTGACGCAGGAACCGGCGGCCAAGCCCGGCGCGCAGGCGGAGGCGCCGCTGCGGGCCTGGGCAGGGCGAGCCGACTATGAGGGTACGGGGGAGTGGCTGGACCTGACGCTGAGTCCGCGCGTGGAAGACGGCGGCCTGCAAATGACGGCGGAGAAGATCGATGTATCCCGCGAGTCGGGGGATGCGTTTGCGCACGGGAACGTGAAGGCGACCTGGCTGGATACGGGAACGTCCAAGGCGGGGGCGCAGGGCAAGCCGGCAAACGGCGGGGGCGGCCAGGGCGGCGCGGGTCAGGGCAGCGTTGTCTTAGGCGGGCAGGGTCCGGCGCACGTGATCGCGGCCGAGGCGCAACTGCATCAGGCGACCGGCGAGGCTACGTTCCGGGGGCATGCGCGGCTGTGGCAGCAGGCAAACTCGGTTTCCGGGCCGGTGATTGTGCTGGACCGGCAGAAGCAGACGCTGGTGGCCAGGAGCACGGATGCGGCGGAGCCGGTGAGGGCGGTGTTGTTGAGCGCGGGTGGGCCGGAGCCGGGTGCGGCCGCGGGCAGGCAACAAGGGGTTAGACCGGACAACAATGCGGGCGGCGAGGCGGGCGGGGATTCAGGCAAGGGTTCGTCAGGGAAGCCGGCCACGCCTTCCGTCATTCGGGTGCGCGGCGGCGACCTGAAATATTCCGATGCCGAGCGCAAGGCGGTGATGCGCGGCGGGGCTCTGGGCACGGTGGTTGCCGAGACGGCTACGGCGACGTCAGTTTCGAATGAAGTTGAGCTGACGCTGTTGCCGGCGGGCAATCACGCCGGCAGGGACGGCGGTCAGGCGCAGGTGGACCGGATGACGGCTCGAGGGCACGTGGTGGTAACCTCCGGGGGGCGGCGCGGAACCGGGGAGCAGCTGGTGTATACGGGCGAGAGCGGAGAGTATGTGCTGACCGGGACCGCCGCCGCGCCGCCGCGGATGACCGATGCGGCCCGGGGCTACGTGAGCGGCGAGGCTTTGATCTTCCATAGCCGCGATGATAGTGTGAGCATCGAAGGTGGCGGACAGAGGACGACGACAGAGACCAGGACGCCGAAGTGACGGCGGAAGCGAGTTTGAAGGCTAGATGGAAACATTGAGCGCCGAGGGAATCGGCAAGAGCTACAAGGGACGGCAGGTGGTGCGCGGGGTGGACCTGCGGATCTCCCGGGGCGAGGTGGTGGGACTGCTGGGGCCGAACGGCGCCGGCAAGACGACCTGTTTCTACATTATTGTGGGACTGGTGGCTCCCGAGACCGGGCGCGTGCTGGTGGACGAGACCGACATTACGCGGCTGCCGATGTATCTGCGCGCGCGCAACTTCGGCATCAGCTACCTGCCGCAGGAGCCATCGGTGTTTCGCAAGCTGACCGTGGAGGAGAACATTCTGGCGGTGCTGGAGGCGCAGCCGCTGGGCAACCGGGAGCGGCGGACGCGGACCGAGCGGCTGATTCACCAGTTGAACCTGGGGCACATCCGCACCACGCGGGGCTACGCGCTTTCAGGCGGCGAGCGGCGGCGAGTGGAGATTGCGCGCTGCCTTTGCATCCAGCCCAGCTTCATCCTGCTCGACGAGCCTTTCAGCGGCATCGATCCCATTGCGGTGCTGGAGTTGCAGAAAATCATCTTCGATCTGAAGGCCAGCGGGATCGGAATTCTGATCACCGACCACAATGTGCGCGAGACGCTGAGCGTGACCGACCGGGCGTACATCATCGCCGAGGGAAAGATATTCTTTGCCGGAACGCCGCATGAGCTGGGCAACAATGTGGAGGTGCGGCGCCTCTATCTTGGCGAGGGCTTCTCGCTGGGGTGATTCGGGCCTTTTCAACGGCAGGAGCAACCGCTGTAAAGCGGGAGCCCATGCGGGAGATTGCTGGGCAATTTGACCTTGTCAATCCCTGGAAGGGGCAAAGGGGCGCACGAAAGTCCGGACAGATTCCCAAAAAGATCGGGGCCTAATGTGGCACGAAAGGCGCGATCTGGGGTAATTTGCCCTATAGCCGTTTTCCAGCGAGACTACACTTGCATTAAGTCGAAGCGGAGACAAGTCCCATTTTATGGCGCTGCTGCAACCAAAATTGACGCTGAAAGTCGCGCAACGCCAGGTCCTGACTCCGGGCCTGATGCAGATGGTGAGCGTACTGGCGCTCAACAAGCTCGAACTGAAGGAGATGATCGATGCCGANNTCCGATGCTGGATGAGGTGGCGGGCCGGCAGGAGCGCGAGGAACGGCTGGGGCGGTTGGAGCTTCTGGACCACGGCGCCCCGGAGCCAGCGGCCCCACACAAGGACTCCTTCGAGGAAGTCGATTTCGGATCATACTTCCGGGACTATCTGGACCCCGGCTATCGCACNNCACCTGGCGTGGCAGTTGGGAGCCCTGACGCTGGAGCCGCGGCTGCACGAGGCGGTTGAGTATGTGATCGGCAACCTGGACGAGGATGGATACCTGGCCGCCAGCGAGGAAGAGCTGGCCGGGGCTTTAAAGCAGTTTGGTGGCAGCCAGGGCCCGGCGGCGGCTCCGGACGTTGGTGCGGCTCCGGACCCGGCGGCGGTTTTGGACCTGGTGCGGAGCGCCATTGACCTGGTGCAGCATCTTGACCCCGCAGGCGTGGGAGCCCGAGATCTTCGCGAGTGCCTGATGATCCAGATCGCGGCGCAGCAGCAGGAGTTCGGCCATTTNNGAAGTGGCGGCGCTGATTGTGGATCTTCACTTGCATCTGCTGCAGAAACGGGACGTGAAAGACCTGGCGCGGGCGGCTCAGATTACGCCCGCGGAGGCGCACGCCGGGGTGGACTTCATCCGCACCCTGGACCCCCGGCCGGGCCGGCTCTACAACCGCGAGCAGACGCGCCTGATCGAACCCGATGTGGTGTTTATCAAGCGGGGCGCCGAGTGGGCGGTTTCAATGAATGAGGAGGACCTGCCCAGCCTGCGGCTCAGCCAGCGCTACCGGCGGATGCTGGTGGCGGAGAACACCGACAAAGAGGTCAAGGACTACGTGAAGGAGCGGTTCCGCTCCGCGATGCAACTGATGCGCAACATCGCGCAGCGGAAGAGCACCATTCTGCGGACTTGTGAAGTTATCGTGCGCCGTCAGCAGGACTTTCTCGAGCAGGGCGTGGAAGCCTTGCGGCCGATGATGATCAAGGAAGTGGCCGAGGAGATCGGGGTTCACCCCTCGACGGTGAGCCGTGCCGTGGCCAACAAGTATGCCCACACGCCGCAGGGGGTCATCGAGCTGCGCTTCTTCTTTTCCGAGGGTTCGAACGGGCCGGAGGGCGCCGACACGCCCTTGTTGGTGCTGAAGCGCAAGGTGCGCAAGCTGATCGAGGAGGAGGATTCGCGCCATCCGCGGACCGACGACCAGCTGGCCGCGATGCTGCAGGCCCAGGGGATTCAATTGACCCGCCGCACCGTGGCCAAGTACCGCGAGGACTTGGGGATTCCCTCCACGCACCAGCGGCGGCGGCGCGACCAGTGAGGGAACGACCGCTCGACCAGTCCAGCAAGCCGGGCTTGTTGATTGCGCTCAAGGCAGCGGCATGCGGGCAGGAGCGAGGGCGATACAACTTACCGTTGGGACTTCAATAACTTCCTGTGGACGATCGGCGTCGAGCGGGTTGATGAGCATCAATTCCTGCGCAAACGCTCCCGGCGCCATGGGGACAAGCACGACTGCGATCGATGCGCTGAAGATTCTCACGCGATTCTCTTTCGTTATAACAACGGCACTGTGGCGCCAGTCAGCGTGCCAGCCGATCGACCTCCGACCCGGCCAACAGGAAAGCTCCGGCGCCGAACACATAGCTTGAGGTTGCAGTGTAAGCTCCGGGAGCCGCTCCCACTGGCTGGATGCAGCCAAGGCGGCCATCCTCGTAAATGTGCGACACAAGGCCAGCCCATGCTTTTTGGATAACAGGAAGATAGTGCGCGCGGTCGAGAATTCCCGCGTTGACGCCATAGGCGAGCGCATACACATAGAATGCGGAGCCGGAGTTTTCAGGCAGAGGATACGCCGATGCGTCGAGCAGTCCGGGCCGCCACAAGCCATCGCCGCCCTGGAGCGATGCAATCTCGCCGGCCATCTGCTGAAACTGAGCTACATACTTTGACCGGGACGGATAGTCGAGTGGCATCTCCGCCAGCACGCGAGCCAGGCCAGCCATCACCCAGCCGTTGCCGCGGGACCAGAAGAGTCCGCTGCCATTGGCCTCGTGCCTGGTGAGGAAGGTCGTATCGCGAAAGAAGAGATGGACACTCGGGTCGTAAAGGAGGTTGGAAGTGATCCACCACTGGTGGTCCATAAAATCAAGATACTTGCGGTCGCCCGTTATCCTGGCAAGCTTAGCCAGCACGGGCGGCGCCATGAACAGCGCGTCACACCACCACCAGAGCGGCTTGTCCTTGTCGTCGGGCAATTGCATGGCCGTATCCATGCGCGCGCGCATGGGAGCAAGCATGGCGGGGTCATGGATGCGTCTATAGAGGTCCAGGTAGGTTTGTCCGGTGGCCTGGTCGTCTGCGTGGGCGAGGCGAGGACCCGGCTGCCAGTCGAACTTCTTTCCTATGCGCAACATGGCCTCGCGGTATTTTTTGCCACCGGCCGCATCGGGCACCGCCATGAACCCCGCATAGAGCGCGGCGTAGGTCCAATCCTGATCGAAGTCCGCCTCAGCACGATTCAACTGCCAGTCTGCCACCTTGCGCATGGCACGGCGAACGTCGCGGCGCTTGAGCTTGCCTGAAAGGTCTGTGGCCAGTGGAAGCGCGATGGCAGGCGCATCTCCTACCGATGGCTGCCTGGCCGGGGCAGTGATTTGCCCTTGGAGGACGGAGGTGGTGCAGAGAAGAACGTCTGCAAAGGCGGTGCAGAATCGGCTGGCTTTGAGGTTCCATTGGCGAGCGGTGCAGCCGCCGAATTGGACGGGCTCGGAGGGCATAAGGGCAATATTCATTTTTCTCATCCTCTCCGGCTCCCACGGAATGCGGCCATCGGGATTCGCAATCAAAACTAAACGATCGAAGGCGCCCTGTCCATGGAAGGCATGGTTTGCGTCTGAATAGGAGGATGCTGCGCGAGCGAAGGGAGCCAATAGGACTTGAGAAGGAGGGATCGGCAGGCGGCGTCTGCCGGCTGCGGGTCCTGGAGCGGGCCGGGAAGGATTTCCAGGGTGCGTGGCCGCGGATTCTTCTCATCCAGCTGATTCTCGGCATATACTGACCTGTCTCTACCTCGAATTTGAAAGCCGGTCTGGTGATCCGGCATTCGAGATACGGCGACAGCAATGCGCAGTTCAACGCAGTTGAACAACGGATGAAGAATCCGAAACACTCCAGCCGAAAGACATGCTGGAATGACGAGGAGCGGAGGCTGACCATGGAAGTGGAGTTCACCGCCAGACAAGTGAAGATCTCCAAGGCGCTACGCACGCTGGCCGAGGAGGGGATGGAACGTATTGCCCGCATTCTGGGCAAGACCGCGCGCGCCAGCATCACCTTCAGCGCGCAAAGGCACATGCAGATCGTGGAGCTGACCGTCCAGGTGCGGCTGCAGACGATTGCGGCCACCGGCAACGCCGACACCCTGGATGCGGCACTGCGGGAGGCGATGGAGCACGCCGAGAACCAGGCGCGGCGCTACCGGGACCGGCGGCTGGAACGTAAACGGCTGCCCAAGGAAGAAAAGGTGCTGACGGCGCCCCCGGTGGCCCGGCCCAAGTCTCGCGCCGCCCAGCCGCCTGCCGACGCCGGCGAGGGGAAGCCTGCCCCTGGGAAGGCCCGCGCGTCGATCGCCGTGCACTCATTTCCCAACCGCGCCACGGTGGTCGAGCCGCACATTCTCAAGAGCGCCGAAGCGATTTCCCTGCGGCCGATGACCATCGAAGAGGCCGTGAAGGACGCGGAGTTTCGCGATCGCGACCTGCTGATCTTCCGCAATCCTTCCGGGGAGATGTTTGTGCTCCATCGCCGCCGCGACGGGCAGATGGAACTGGTGGAGATTCCTTAAGAGCAATTTCAGGGTTAATGGGACGTGGCGGAGGGCCGGCAGGGCGGCTTTTACTTGAACCCCACGGACGAAGACCTGTCCGTGGGGGCCGAGGTGGTGAAAGAGCCACTTGAGTTCATTGGCCCCCTTGCGGCAGCCCTCAATTGCTGTTGCCGTTTCGAATATCGCGATTTCGATTGCAGCCGGAACGCCTGACCCCTTGGTGTGCGCTGCCGGGACGGCTGGTTCCGGTGCGGCAGGCCGGTCATTGCCCGGTATTCGCTCTTCCCGTTTTGAACTTGTGATTTGCGCCCGAGCGCAGGGTGGAATTGTGCCCGCAAACGAGACATCCTGCGGACTTTGGTTGCACCGAATGTCCCGGTTTAGGGGATGGAGGCCGGGCCGTTTCCGGCCTACGATTTTGGATATGGCTGTGCTGATCTGGAAGGCTGCGATCGAGCGGCAAGATACCACTGGAGTCGGGGATCGACGCGGTTCTCAGGGAGACGACGAGCTTGAATCTGCCGGAAAACTCTGACTCCGTCCAACAGCAGGAGATCCTCGACGCGCTGCCGGTTCTGGTTTTTCTGGAGCGGGCAGGCAGGGTGGTCTACGCCAATACGGAGGCGCGGCAGATGCTGAGCCTGGGCGAAGACGAGTGGATCCAGCGCCCGGTCGAAGACGTTTTGTGGGGACTGTTTCCGGGTACGGCCGAGCCACAGACGCTTCTGCTCGCAACCAGGCGGAGCAGCCCGTTCCATGCCACGCTGCCGGCCAGAAATGGGCGCCTGGTGCCGGTCGAAGGCACCTACAGCATTCTGAATGCGGAACTGCGCCAGGCGGTGATTGTGGCTCATCCCAGTGGACGGGCGCGGGCGCCGAAGTCGCGGCTGATAGAGGATGTGCTGGCCAGCATTCCCGAGGCGGTGGTGATCGAGCATGGCAGCCATGTGCTGTACACCAATCCGGCCTTTACTGAGATGTTCGGTTACACCGCGGAGGAAGCGAGCGGCGGAGAACTTCGGGAACTGATCGTGCCGGAGACGCGCCAGCACGAGCTTGCCATGCTGGAAAAGAGAGTGGATCGGCAGGGCCGCGCCAGCATCGAGACGGTGCGTATGAACAAGGACGGCGAGCTGGTGGATGTTGCCCTGGTGATTGGGCCGTTGCGGGTGGACGGCGCCAGTGTGGGCTACGTGCTGAGCTTCCGCGACATTGGCGAGCGCAAGCAGTTGGAAGCCAAGCTGCAGCACGATGCGATGTACGACGTGCTCACGGGACTGGCCAACCGCGCGCTGTTTCTAGATCGGCTAACCCTGGCGCTATCGCGCAGCTCGCGGCGGCGGGACCAGGGATGCGGCGTGCTGATTCTCGACCTGGACCGCTTCAAGGAGATGAACGATGCGCTGGGCCGCGCCGCGGGCGATGTTCTGCTGGAAGCGGTGGCCGATCGGCTGAGCGCGTCGCTGCGTCCGCAGGACTCGGCTTGCCGGATGGGCGGCGACAAGTTTGCCGTGCTGGTGGAAAACTTGCTGGACGGCGGCGACCTGGAGGTGGTGGCTAGCCGCATTGTGCATGCGATGGACCGGCCGTTTGAGATTTTTGGGAACTTTGTCAGGGTCAGCGCCAGCATGGGCGCGGCCATGGCCGGACCGGAACACACCAGCGCCGAGGTGCTCGTCCGGGGCGCGGATTTTGCCATGTGCCGGGCCAAGCAGGATGGGGGCGCGCGTTTCGAGGTCTTCGACAAGCACCTGGAAATGCCCTCCAAGAAAAGCCATCAGGAGCCGGAGCGGGAGCTGCGCCGGGTGCTGGACAAGCGGCAGTTCGAAGTCTGGTATCAGCCCATCTACCGGCTCGATGGCGGCCAACTGGAGGGCTTCGAGTCCCTGTTGCGTTGGCGCCGGCCAGACGGCTCGGTGGACAGTTTCCGCAACCTGCTCTGCGTGGCCGAGGATACCGGGCTCTCGATTACTGTGGGCCGGGAGACGATCGATACCGTGTGCAGACAGTTGCGGAGCTGGGACGAAGGTGTGTCGCAAAACGACCTGACCCTGACCATCAACGTGACCGAGCGGCAGTTCTACCATCCCGAAATGGTGACGCAGTTGAAGAAGGCGCTGGCGGCCAACGCGGTCGATCCCTCGCGGCTGCTATTTGAGGTAGCGGAGACCACGCTGAACCAGAACCCCGATGCGGCTTTGGGCATTCTTGAGCGCATGGCGGAGTGCAGTGTGCGCATTGCGGTAGACAACTTCGGCTTCAGCCTGGCGCCGCTCGGTCATCTGCTGAAGATGCCCATCGATGTGGTGAAGATTGCCCCCAAGCTGACCATGGCCGCGACTTCCACAGGCCGCCAGCCGGCGATGCTGGAGTCGCTGATCCATCTGGGCCGCTCGCTGGGGATGCAGGTGATTGCGCAGGGGATCGAGACCCCAGAGCAACTGGACGCGCTGTGCCGCATGGGTTGCGAATTGGGCCAGGGCCACCTGCTGTCGTATGCGCTGGAGCCGGCGCGGGCGGCGAAACTGGCGGGACTGGGACGGTGGGCGCTGGCGCGGGGAGCCTGAGCCGCGCCCCGCGGTGTAGGATGATGCTCATGACGCCCCCGAAACCGGCTACCCAGCCGCCAGCGCCCGCCAAGGGCGCCAGCAACTTCAAGAAGCCGGACAAGGAACTGGTGATCGTCACCGGAATCTCCGGCGCGGGCAAGGCATCGGCACTCAAGGCGTTTGAGGACCTGGGCTTTCACGCCGTGGACAACCTGCCCCTGGAGTTGCTCAAGGAGTTTTCCGGGCTGGTGGACAAGTCCGCCGAGGTGGAGAGGGCAGCCATCGTGGTGGACGTTCGCGAGGGCGCTACGCTGGACCGCCTCCCGGAGATCCTCAAAAGCGTAAGGAAGCTTCTGCCCACACGGGTGGTCTTTCTGGACGCGCAGGACGCGGTGCTGGTGCGGCGCTACTCCGAGACCCGCCGGCCTCACCCTCTGGGCCGGTCGGAGACGGTTTCGCGCTCCATCGTGGAAGAGCGGCAACTGCTGGACCCCATCCGCAATGTAGCGGACACGCTGATCGACACGTCGAACTTCAACGTGCATGAACTGCGCGCCCACATTCTCGACCGCTTCGGCCACGAGGACCAGGCCAAGCAACTGCTGGTCTCCTGCCTGAGCTTTGGCTTCAAGAATGGCGTGCCGCTGGACGCGGATATGGTCTTCGATGTCAGGTTCCTGCCCAATCCCCACTTTGTGCCGGAGTTTCGCAAGCTTACTGGCCTCGACCCTCAGGTGGCTGCCTTTGTGCGGAAGTTTCCGCAGACCAGGGAGTTTCTGGCGCGTGTGACCAACCTGATGCTTTACCTGCTGCCGCACTACGTGGAGGAGGGAAAAAGCTACCTGACCGTGGCCTTCGGCTGCACCGGCGGCCAGCACCGCAGCGTGATGATGGTCGAGGAGATAGCCAAGGAACTCAAGCGCTCCGGCTACCAGGTGAAGGCGCTGCACCGGGATATACCGCGGTGAGTCAGCGAGCCAGCGAGCCGGCGACTGAGCAAGTTAGAGGGTCATAATGCTAGAGAGTCAGCGAGTCGGCGAGTCGGCAGGTTAGCGAGTCAGCAGGTTAGCAGGTCAGTAAGTCGGCGTTCTGGCGCTCACGCCACAGGATGCGTGTAATAAAGAACCCCATCGGGCCATGCGCCGGGATGGTTCTCGAAACCTGTTCTGACGTTGGTCTTGTTGTGGTTGTGTTCGCCGGCCTGGATGATCTCCGGGCCGTTCTCCTCGAATGTTCCCTGGGACTTCTGCGACGGGCGAACGATGGCAATGTGTCCGGGCACATGTCTGTTGGGATTCTGGTAGAGCGCCAGTACAAGACTGCCCTGGTTCGCCAGCCGCTGTGCCTCAAGCATATTGGAAACCCTGCGCCATCCGGCCTTTGATCCCGCCTCATCGGCCAGCCAATCGGCTTGCGCGTTGGCCAGCAGGATCTGTCCGTGCTCAGGCGGGCGGAGAAGATACACGCCCAGCCGCTTGGCGGCCGCTGCCGCGAAGGCGCTGCAGTGGGTATGGTTTCCGGGTCCCTCGTCTTCGGCGCCCTTGTCCGGTTCCCCGGTCTCCCAGTTCACATGCTCGTGCGCCAGCCACAGGAACTCGACATTCATGCTGTCGAGCGTGGAAGCAAGCCGTTCGCCGGCGGGAGTGACCGGTCCGCAGCAGGGTGTGTGCTGCTTTTCAGGGGTGGCCTGGATTGTCTGCGGGCGCAGGGTTGAGCCCAAAAACACGCAACAGAAAGCCAGCGAGGCGAGGACTGCGAAGCGGAGAGGTTTGCGCACGGACGGGTGTCCTTTCATGGATGGGGCGGAGGTGCGGGGGTAGGCAAATCGTCGAGCCAGCGAGTCAGCGCGAAGTAATAGTTCTTCGCAGCGCCGGGTTCCTCCAAGAGCCAAACCTGCTCTTTCTGCGCCGTTACTTGCTGGTAAGCTTTCAGCATCTTCGCCTTAGCGTGGCCGTGCGCAGGTGTCCGATAAAACCACAAGGAGGGTATGCGCAGACTTATTGCGGCCGCCTTCGAGTCCCAGTGGTCACGCACCAGCGCATGAGCCGGAACCAGCCTTGCACGCGGGTCGCTGAAGATGGCGTCGTCTGGCACGGGCAGCGGCTCATCCATGACCACCCCGGCCAGATCGGGGTGCGCGGCGGCCACCTGGAGTGCAAGGTTCGCGCCCAGGCCCTGTCCAAAGATCACCAGAGAACCGGCGGGGATGTGGCGTGTGTTTGTCAGGTACTCGATCGCCGACTCCGCATCTTCGCGCCAGCGGGCTTCGCTGGGGCGCTTGAAGCTGCTCATTCCGTAGCCGCGATAGTCGAAAGCGAAGATATTGAGCTTCGCGCCGCGCAGCGGGATCAACGCGTCAACCATGTCGCCGAGGTTACCGTCTGCGCCGTGCAGGTAGATCGCGGTGTAGCGGCTTTCAGGACCATATGGAATCCACCATCCGTGCAGTTGTGGCGAACCCGAGGCGGTTACTGCGAAGCCCACAGAGTCGTACGGGAGGCCGATGCTGACCGGTGTCCTTGTCACGGCCGATGTGGGGTGGTAGAGCAACTGCCAACTGCCCTGCCAGAAGAGAAAACAGAGCGCGAACCAAGCGCAGGCTGCCGCGGCCACAATCGTCAGACTCACCGCGATGAGCAGCCATCGGGCGGACACGGTGGGCGGCGGTGTTTGCGGGGCGCGCAGGCTGCTCCAGGCCTGCTCGAAGGCGGACGCGGACAGCGGGGTAACGGGCCTGGGTTGGGCTTTCTTGCGCGGCATGGGCGTGGTCTTTCGTCTGCAGCCGGAGGCGGCGGCTCACTTCTATGCTAACTGCGTAGCTTTACACAACGCTGCGTACGCCCGGCAAACGGACCAGTGGATCGGCGAGAAGCCAGGTGGCCGTGCAGGCCAGCAGGCCGACGGCGCCGAATTTGACCAGCGCGGGCGCGGCCCAGCCATGCAAAAGCAGGCTGATGCCCACCAGGACCGGCGGATGGATGATGTAGACGGCGTAGGCGCGCCGGTTGAGCCACGCCCAGAGAGCCGAAGGCTGGTTCATGTGCGCGCGGAAAGCCAGCAGCCAGGCGGCGATCAGGCCCCAGGCAACGAACGGCTCCCAGAGAGCATAAAGGATCGCGGTCCAGGAGAAGCCGCCGGAGAAATTGGATTTTCCGGGGCCGTTGAGCGCGTGGGCAACAGCGCTGCCCACCGGCATGAGGGGCCAGGCGACCAACAGAGCTATGACCCCTGCCCGCGCATTCTTCCAGTTGAGCTGCCGCAGCCAGTCATAGCGCCACGCGGCAATGCCTGCGGCGTAGAGAAAGATGTACGTGGCGAAGTAGCCAAGCTGCAGGCCGAGGACGTTCACACCGGTGGGAACGAACTGGCGAATAGCCAGTGCGGCGGCGCCGACTCCGAGAGCGCTCAGGAGCCACCAGCGGCGTGGCGGAACCGGCCTGGGCGTGCGTTGGGACGGGGAGAGCGGGGAACCGGCAACCGCTCTCCAGGCGCCGTATGCGAGGCTGAAGATCAGGAGAGCCTGCGCGAACCAGAGCGGGCCGTTGATGAACTGCTTGTGGCGCCAGAGCCAGAAGATGGCGGACCAGAAGCCGTCGCCCTCAGCGAAATTCACAATGGCCGCGGTCAGCGGTCCGAGGATCAGGCCGAATGCAAGCAGCGGCACGCCGAGACGCAGGAAGCGGTCGGAGATGAAGCGCGCATAACCCTTTCGCTCCAGCGAGGCGGGCGTGAAATAGCCGGCCAGCAGGAAGAAGAAGCCCATGAAATAGGCCTGGTTGGTGGTGCAGAAGAGGATGAGCAGTTGGCTGGAGGGCGCGCCGGAGGGGTCGATCTCGTGCCAGAACCAGCCGCCGATGGCACCGTAGGTGATGGCGGTGTGGTGCAGGATGACCAATGCGGTCACCACGGAGCGGAGGCGGTCGATGTAGAGATCGCGCTGGGCCATGAGCCATCATACGTGCGGCCGCGATCTCTGGTTTAGTGAAGCGTGGTCTCCCAGGTCTGCCGCCGCGACGGGCGAGGCCTGGGAGCATCCAGTCCGATGGCGACTAATACTTGACGATGGCGGTGAAGGAGTCGGGCTTGAGGCTGGCTCCGCCTACCAGGGCGCCGTCGATCTCTTCCTCGCTGATGAGGGCGGTGGCATTGTCGGGCTTGACGCTGCCGCCGTAGAGGATGCGCATGGCCGCGGCCACTTTTGCGCCCAGGAGTTTGGCCACTTCGGCGCGGATGATTATGTGCGCTTCGACGGCCATTTCGGGCGTGGCGGTCCTGCCGGTGCCGATGGCCCACACCGGCTCATAGGCGATGAAGATGGGCGCGGCGGCCTCGGCGGTGATACCGGCAAAGGCGCCCGCGATCTGGGTCTTGAGCACTTCCTCGGTCTTGCCGGCTTCGCGCTCGGCGAGCACTTCGCCGATGCAGACGACCGGAATGACGCCGTGCTTGAGCGCGGTGTGCAGCTTCTTGTTGACGATCGCGTCGGTTTCAGCAAAGTACTGGCGGCGCTCGGAGTGACCGATCAGGGTGTGCGTTCCGCCCACGGCCAGGAGCTGGCCCACGGAGGTCTCGCCGGTGTAGGCGCCCTCCTCGGCAAAGTGGATGTTCTGCGCGCCGACGGAGACGTTGGAGCCCCTGGCGGCTTCAATCACCGTGGGCAGCAACACAGGCGAGGGGAACAGGGCAATCTCGTCGCGGTCGTGCCCGGCAACGAGGGGCAAAAAGGCATCGACGAAGGCCTTGGCTTGGCCAGGCGTCTTGTACATCTTCCAATTGGCGGCAATGAACGCTTTACGGGACATTTTGCAAGGTTCCTCAAACGAATCTTAGTTGATGGCAACTTGCTGCCAAAGTGACAGCGGGCACAACGTGGACATTTCCGGAGGTCGCAGCCGATCTTGCACTGGGCCAGACCGGCTGCATTTGCCACTACTTATCCGTCAGCGCTTCGACGCCGGGGAGTTTCTTGCCTTCGAGGAATTCGAGGCTGGCGCCGCCGCCGGTGGAGATGTGGGTGATCTGGTCGGCTACGCCGGCTTGGTTGATGGCGGAGACCGAGTCGCCGCCGCCGATGATGCTGATGGCGGCCTTGTTGGCCGCAACGGCATGGGCGATGGCGTTGGTGCCCACGGCAAACTTGGGGAATTCGAAGACGCCGGCGGGGCCGTTCCAGACGATGGTGCGGGCCGTCGAGACCACTTCTTCAATGGCCAGGATGGACTTGGGGCCGATGTCCAGACCCATCCAGTCGGCGGGGAAATTGACTGAGCAATCCCAAACCTGGGTGTTGGCGTCGGCGGCAAACTTGTCGGCCAGGATGTTATCGACGGGCAGCAGAAGGTTGACGCCCTTGGCTTTGGCCTTGTCGAGGGCCGCTTTGGCCATGTCGATCTTGTCTTCTTCGACGAGGGACTTGCCGGTGGAGACGCCTAACGCGCGCTCGAATGTATAGGCCATGCCGCCTACGATGACCAGGGTGTTTACCTTGTCGAGAAGATTGTCGATAACATCGATCTTGCCGGAGATCTTGGAGCCGCCGATGATGGCGACAAAGGGCTTCTCGGGCGATTCCAGGGCCTTGCCGAGATAGGTGATCTCCTTTTCCATCAGCAGGCCGGCCACGGCGGGCTTGAGGAAGTGGGTGATGCCCTCGGTGGAGGCATGGGCGCGATGGGCGGAGCCGAAGGCGTCGTTGACGTAGACCTCGGCCAGCGAGGCCAGCGCCTTGGAGAAGGCTGGATCGTTGGCTTCTTCCTCGGGGTGGAAGCGCAGGTTTTCAAGCAGCAGCACCTGGCCGGATTCGAGCTGGCGGGCCAACTCAGTGGCTACTTCGCCGATGCAGTCGGGAGCGAAAGCCACGTTGACGGACTCGCCGAGTTCCTTGTCGAGCAGTTCGCGCAGCCGGTGAACCACCGGGCGCAGCGAGTACTTGGGATTGGGTTTGCCCTTGGGACGGCCAAGGTGCGAGGCCAGAATCACCTTGGCCTTGTGGCGGATAGCGTAGACGATGGTGGGCAGCGTGGCCACGATGCGGGTGTCGTCGGTGATGGCGGAGCCGTCTTCGCTGAGCGGCACGTTGAAATCGACGCGGATGAACACGCGCTTGTTGGCCAGATCGATGTCGCGAATGGAGAGCTTGGGCATGGGAGTGCGCCTTCCTTGAAAATGCGGCTTCTAGCCGGTTGCGGCGCCGGTTTCGGGGCCGGATAGGGAGTCGGGAATGATGGCGTCCATCTCGATCTCAACACGCCATGCGGGATTGAGCAACTGGGCGACGACCACCATGGTGGCCGCGGGACGAATCTGGGAGAAGAACTCGCCATGGACGCGGCCGACCGCTTCCCAGTCTTGCTGGCGGGTCAGGAACAGGCGGGTGCGGACCACGTGGTCCAGCGAGGAGCCGGCTTTCAAGAGAGCTTCCGCGGCGATAGCGAAGATGCGGCGGGTCTGGCCGGCGGCGTCCTCGTTATCGGCGCCCACCGGGCCGGTCCCGGCAAGATACACGGCCTTGCCCACGCGCACTGCGCGGGAGAAGCCGATGATGGGTTCGTAGGGAGAACCGCCACTGATGTTCTGGCGCATGGTGGGCAGGTGGGGTTCGTGGGATCCCACCCTAGCCGCAAAAACAAGAACGCGGCGAGGGTGGAGCACCCGGCATTGTGAGGTTGCGGTTTACAGGCCGTTTTCGGTCAGGAAGCCGATCAGGTCGACGACGCGGCTGGAGTAGCCCCACTCGTTGTCGTACCAGCTCAGCACCTTGACGAGGTTACCGACCACCTTGGTGAGCGGCGTGTCCACGATCGAGCTGCGCGCATCGCCCTTGAAGTCGGAGCTGACCAGCAGGTTGGCGTCAACGCCCAGAATGCCCTTGAGTTCGCCCTCGGAGGCGGCCTTGAAGGCGGCGTTCAGGGCTTCGGCCGAAGTGGGCTTCTCGGCGATGTAAGTCAAATCGACGAGCGAGACGTTGGGGGTGGGGACGCGGATGGCGAAACCGTCGAGCTTGCCGGCGGTCGCAGGGATGACCAGCTTGAGGGCCTTGGCGGCGCCGGTCGAAGTCGGAATCATCGACAGGGCTGCGGCACGGGCGCGGCGCAGGTCCTTGTGCGGGAAGTCGAGGATGACCTGGTCGTTGGTGTAGCTGTGGATGGTGGTCATGAGGCCGGAGACGAGGCCGGTGGTCTCGAGGACCACCTTCACGACGGGCGCCAGACAGTTGGTGGTGCAACTGGCGTTGGAAAGAATGTTGTGCTTGGCCGGATCATACTTGTCCTGGTTCACGCCCAACACGATGGTGAGGTCTTCGTTGGTGGCGGGAGCGGAGATGATGACCTTCTTCACGGTCGCGCCCAGGTGCGCCTTGGCCTTGTTGGCGTCGGTGAAGTGGCCAGTGGATTCGATGACGATCTGCGCGCCGACTTCAGCCCAGGGCAGCTTGGCGGGGTCGCGCTCGGCCCAGACCTTGATCTTCTTGCCATCGACGGAGATGAAGTCGTCGCCGGCGCTGATCTCATTCTTCAGGTTGCCCAGGATCGAGTCGTACTTGAGCAGGTGGGCCAGCGTGGCCGGGCTGGTCAAGTCGTTGACGGCCACAAAATCAATCTCGGGGTTGCCCAGTGCGGCGCGCAAAACGTTGCGGCCAATGCGGCCGAAGCCGTTGATACCAACCTTAACTGCCATGTGTGTATTCTCCTTTGTAGACGGTGAGGCTGTGGTTTGAGCCTGGTTCGTTCGGCCTCTGGAATGCGTCCAGAGGGCGGTTCCACCAAACCCATGATGGTAACACTCCTGTCAACGGAAATGAGGTCAAAACCGGTCGATTCCCGTCTTCGGAGCGGAAACTTCCTCAAAGATAGTGTGCCTTTCCGGATACGGGACGGTATGTGATGCTGTACACACCATTTGCAGCGCCCTCGGGCAGTATGGTATTCGGGTATTACGATTGAAGGTGTACAAGGCGGCATGAGAAGACGCTCGAGACGCGCTCCCAATACTTCGGAATCCACAGGCAAAATTGGCCAGGAACTCCCATCGAATCAACCGGCTCCGCTGGTTCCGTTCTATCCGGACGCCCCTCCGGCGGCGGCGCCGGCACAGCAGCCCCGTCCGCAGCGGCCCCAGCAACCCCGGCCTGCGGTGCCGGCCCGGCCCGTTCCGGCGCGGCCAGCGAAGACGGAGTGGCCCGCGAAGCAGGACTGGAATGAGCCGCCCGGCTCCGGGCGTTTCGAGCTGGAAACCCAGCCGGAAACGCCCAGCGTGCCACCGCCGGAGGCCGAAGCGGCCGAACGCTCGCCCCAGGCGCCCAAGGGGTATGTGGTGCTGGCCATCGGGCTGCCCGGCTCGGGCAAGACCACCTGGTTCCGGCGCCGCGGGGTTACGCCGCTGTCGAGCGACCTGCTGCGCAACATCCTCTTCGACGATGTGGAGGAGCAGCGCTACCAGGGGCTGGTCTTCTCCACCTTGCGGTCGCTGCTGCGGGCCAGGCTGATTGCACGCATGCCGTGGAACTATGTGGACGCGACGAATTTGTCGATCCATGAACGCCGCCAGTGGATCAAGATGTCCAAGAGCTTCGGCTACGAGGTGCAAGCGGTCTTTTTCGATGTACCGCTGGACGTGTGCCTGGAGCGCAACAGCAAGCGCGACCGCTCAGTGAGCGAGGACGTAATGCGGAAGATGGCGGAAAAGCTGAAGCCGCCGGTGTTTGAAGAGGGATTTGAAAAGATCACCGTGGTGAGGGTGAAGAGCGCAAATTGACGCGGGTTTCACATTGCTTCAACGCACTCTGCACATATAATTGACTTGCTTCCTGAAACCGTGTGAGGTCTGCCGAAGGAAGGATGTTTCCCATGGCAGGTATAGCGCATGCGGCTGTAGGGCTGGCCGCCAAGCCGCTCGTTCCTGAAGTCAACGTTGGCTGGCTTATCCTCGGCACTTTCGTGCTGGACATACTATGGGTCGCCTTCTGGTGCGTCGGCCTTGAAACCTCGCCCGCCAATCCCGCCGCTCATCCTCCCTGGTGGGACCACAGTCTGCTGATGGCCGTAGTCTGGTCTGTGCTGTTTGGCCTGCTGGCCTACTGGCTAGGACGCCGCTCCCGGCACCGGACAAGTATTGGGGTCGTCTTCGGCCTGATGGTTTTTTCGCACTGGGTACTTGACTGGATCACGCATCCCATGACGGCCCTGTCGCTCAGCGACAAGGGCATACCCGTTGCCTTCGGCAACTCGCCGCTCGTCGGTCTGGGCCTCTATCGCTCACTGACTGTTGTGTGGGTGACGGAGATCGGCGGCCTTCTCGCAGGGCTGGCGGTTTATATCGTGTGGCGGGTGCGGAGCAAACATCCACAACCTGCCGCTGAGCCGGTCTGAGGGACCGTTTCCACTCCGAATCATCGATGGTCCGGGCTGAGGGCTTGTTTGTGAATTGCCTTCTCAAGCAGCGCCGGTCTCCAGACCGGCTGTCCCGGCGGCGATCACGCCGGCAGAAGCTGTATGAGGAGTGTACAGGCCAGGAGGCCTGCACGACAGCCGACCTGGAGGTCGGCGCTGCCAGTTTGCGGATAGACTCTTAACGAGAGGTGTGCCCTTGACTCCGTCTCCTGCGAATACTCCTAACAGTGAGCCCTGGCTGCGTGGAACTCATGTCGAGGTTCCGGCAGTGGGGCGTGCGGTGCTGCACGCGCTCGATCTTGCGCTTGATGACCTGACCAAGTGGACCGAAGGCCTGACCGATGCCGAGGTTCACGCGCAGCCGCTGGGGCTGACTTCGGTGGCCTTCCATCTGCGCCACATTGCGCGTTCGACCGACCGGCTGCTGAGTTATGCGGAAGGCAAGCAGCTTTCGGCGGAGCAGTTGGTTGCGCTCAAGGCCGAGCATGCTGGACCCGAACTGCAGGAAAGGGAGCCGCTGCCCGTGCTGCTGGCCGAGGTTGAGGCTTCGTTCAGCAATGCGGCGGAGCGGGTGCGCGTGCTGGCGACGGCCGATCTGGACACCTTTCGCGGCGTGGGCCGCAAGCAGTTGCCGACGAGCATTGGAGGCGCGCTGATCCACGTGGCCGATCATACGCAGCGGCACGTGGGACAGGTGGTGACGACGGCGAAAGTGCTGAGGGCGCTGCGGGGATAGCCGGCCTTCCCCAATCCAGTGCGGCGATCAAGCCTGCGCGTGCAGCGCCGCGGCGCGTTTCCGCGCCTGGCTCACGAAGGCTTCGTCCTCCGTCGAGTCCGGGTTGATCGCGTCCAGGTTGATCGCAACGTTTGCGAGAGCTCCTTCAAGAGCTGCTTTTGCCAGGGCGATGGCGGTGATCAGATCGGAGTTCATGCTGGGGTTGGTGATCGGCTTCAGGCGGTTGGCGATCTGCGCCACTTCGACGGCGCCTTCGGCCACGCCCAGAGGCACGCTGGTCGCCTGTTGGAGCGCGGCGTTGATCGCTCGGCCGCCGTCGGAGGATTCCTTCGCCGACTTGTAAGCCTTCATGACGGCGTTGTAAGCGCCGGCGTCGGCGTCGATGGCGGACTTCAGTTCCTCGCGAAGCTGAGCGAGACGGGCGATGGTTTCGCTGAGCTGGCATTCGTACTGCGCGTAGGCCTTCTTGCCGCGCGACATGGACGCAACCATGCCGGCCAGGCCGGCGGCCATGGCGCCGCTGGCGGCGGATGCGCTGCCTCCTCCCGGGGTCGCGGTGGGGGCGGCCAGTTGCTCGATAAAGGGCTCGATGCCGGCGCGCAGGCCGCCGACGGCCGTCTTGCCGCTCATCACCGCAGCGAGGCGGTTTTCCAGGATAAGCGAGGAATCGAAGTTCTCCACTTGCAGGAACCACTCCGCGGCCTGTTCCAAAGCCAGTTTGGGAATCAGTCCGACGATCTCGCTCGAAACCGGCAGGACGCCGTAACGCGCGGCCTCCCGTTTCACGAATTCGAAGACGCGGTGGACCGGAGTCTGCTCGAAGTCGGTCAGGTTCATCGAAACCTGGGCCATGCCGCGCACGAAAAATCCCGCTGCCTTGACGAAGCGTAGGCCGCCGGTGGAAAAGCGCACGGCCTTGGCGATCTTTTTGGCGATGGCGACGTCGGGCGTATTCAGGAAGACGTTGTAGGCTATGAGAAACTTGCGTGCGCCAACCACGGTGGCTCCCGCCGTGGGATGCACACGCGGCTCGCCGAAATCGGGCTTGCGGGCGGGATTGGTGGCAATTTCGTCGCGAATTCCCTCGAACTGGCCGCGGCGAATGTTTTCGAGGTTCTGCCGTTCGGGCGTGGCCGCGGCGGCTTCGTAAAGATAGACCGGGATATGGAAGCGCCTGGAGATTTCGGCTCCGACGTGGCGGGCCATGGCGACGCAGTCATCAATGGTGACGCCGTCGATGGGGATGAAGGGAACCACATCGGCCGCGCCCATGCGCGGGTGCGCGCCCTGATGCCGGGTCAGGTCGATCAACTCGGCGGCCTTCCCCACGCCGCGAATCGCCGCCTCCTGAATGGCTTCGGGCTCGCCGACGAGCGTGATCACGCATCGGTTGTGGTCAGCGTCCATCTCCCGGTCGAGCAGATACACGCCGGGGATCTTCATGGCTTCGACGATGGCATCGACCTTGGCTGCATCGCGGCCTTCGGAGAAATTGGGAACGCATTCAACGAGAGTGTTGGGCACGGAAGAAGGATAAAGAGCGGCGGGGCGGGAGGGCAAACCGGGGGGCGAGCTTCTGGCTGCCAGCTTCCAGCTTTTAGCCTGGGCTGTGGCTGGGCGGGGGCGGTGGTTTGCCACCCTTTCTGCGTGTGAGTGGGGAAAGGATGGGGCAGGGCGGTTTGGGGAGGTGGGCCAACCGTATTATCCCACCCGAACAATAGCCCCTCGCTATTTCCCAACTATCCGCACAATCTCTGACATGGGCAACCCGGTGGGCTCCGGATCTGGCTGGATGTAGCCGGTGGCCCGGGGAGAGAAAATGCATTGGGTTGCCTCAAGGAGGACCGCGTCCTTGGTCGCTTGGTGGCTTGCCGCTTTGGCGAACGCCTGGAAGGTGGCGAGTGCATTGTGCCAATGCCTGTTGATTACTCCATTGTGCCTGTAGGCACGGTAAGTTCAGCCGCACCAGACGCTGGACAGAACATCCACAAATTGCTCCGCAACTTTCTTTGCCAGTTTTTTTCCGATTCTTCTGCCGACTCAGCGGGAAGACCGTACATACAACCCACTTCCAATTGGCCGCAGAAGCCCTTCCACTCTGGTAGATGCAAACCCGCCGCCGGGGGTGCCTGGCCATGGCCCTTAGTCCACCCTTATAGACGGAATCAGCGTCCACAGTCCCGAATCCCCAATCCGCGCAAAATCCTCCACATGCATGCCTTTTGCCGCTTCCTCGCAAAGGCTGGCAACTCCTCACGCCCACTGAAGGTTAGGCTGCGCTTCCGATTTGCCAACGGTTCTACGTCGACTTCGTGTGCTTCTTGCCGGCGCCTGGCTTTGCAGGGGTGCTTTGCGGCTGATCCCCTCCATGGTGCCGGTTGTGGTGCGCCAGAGCTTTCGCGATCTCTTCTGCGGAGAGCTTGCTGTGGTTCTCAAAATGCAGAACATCGTTGGCAACTGGAGTGGTAGACTCGGCTGATTCCATTGATTCCTCCTTCATTCAAGGCAGGATGCTGAATCTGTAAGCCGCCGTATCAGGTTGCAGACAAGTTCCTGCCGCCCTGGGCGGCAATAAGCCCTAAACGGCACGGACATCGCACTGGGGCAGGACGCTACCGTCCGCATCGCCTCAGCCACCCGGATGGGAACCACCGTTGCGCGGCCGTTCTCACTCTTCAAGGATAGTCTTATTCGACCAAGACGAACAGGTTCCCTTTCGGCGAGAAACTGGCTAGTTCCTGACCTTCTTCAGTAGCCACGCCATGTTTTGCCCCAGGGTCTTCATGGTTTGAATGGAGTGCATCAAAAAGTCGGGGGAGGGACGGTTCGAGCAGGCTGGAAGCATGAATGAACCAACCTCCTTCAATCGCTTGATTCTACGGGCAGTTCTACGTCAAGTGGGCGCCATGGTGATCCGTCTCCTGCCGGTGTCGGATCAGATGGAACTCCCAGAATTCCGCCGAGTGATCCGGATTGTTCACGGTTGGAAGAGCGATCTCGGCTACATCGTTCGCGTCCGCGGCCAAGAGTTCAACAGCTTTCGCCTCAAAACGCGTGCGAAAGCCCTGCACGAGCTGAAACTCCACCGGCAGGAGAAGCTTCTCTATATCTGCAACACGTTGCACATGTGGGAGTGGGATACTCGGCTCCGTCCTGCTCAGTTTGGAGATAGGATTGAATGTGCGCGAAGCCCATGAAAGGGGGCGTGAACCATGGTGGAACCTAGAACCGATAGCGGATCGGCTTTGACCAAGCTGTGGCCAGACGGACGAACCGCGCTGGAAGGCATCGTGCACGACGGAATGCTGTTGGCGATCGGCGGCTTTGGCCTGTGCGGCATCCCCGAGGCTCTGATTCTTGCGTTGCGCGACACTGGCGTGCGCAACCTGACCATCGCAAGCAATAACGCGGGTATCGATGGGTGGGGAATTGGATTGCTGCTTCAGACCCGGCAAGTAAAGAAGATGATATCGAGCTATGTGGGCGAAAACAACGAGTTTGAGCGGCAGTATCTGGCCGGGGAACTGGAGGTTGAATTCTGCCCACAGGGTACGCTCGCTGAACGCATGAGAGCAGGAGGCGCGGGGATACCTGGCTTCTACACGCGAACGGGCGTTGGCACCCTGGTTGCCGAGGGGAAAGAACACAAGGAGTTCGACGGAGTTACTTACATTCTGGAGCGCGGCATTCAGGCCGATTTGGCTTTAGTGAAAGCCCGGAAAGCCGATCTCCACGGAAACCTCATTTATCGGCGAACGGCGCGCAACTTCAATCCCAACGCGGCAACTTGCGGCAAGATTACCGTGGCCGAAGCAGAGATTATCGTCGAACCGGGTGAATTCGATCCGGACGAGATTCACACGCCGGGTATCTTTGTTCATAGACTCGTGCTTAATCCCAATCCTGAAAAGCGGATTGAGAAGAGAACCACTCGAGAGGTGTAAGTCTGTGGCTTGGACTCGCGATCAAATGGCTGCCCGCGCCGCCGGAGAGCTGAAGGACGGCTTTTACGTTAACCTGGGAATCGGCATCCCCACCCTGGTTGCCAATTACATTCCCGAGGGAATCACCGTCACCCTGCAGTCGGAAAACGGCCTTCTTGGCATGGGTCCGTTTCCACGCGAAGATGAGGTTGACGCCGACCTGATCAACGCCGGCAAGGAAACCGTGACTTTCATTCCAGGCGCATCCACTTTTTCGAGCGCAGACTCCTTCGCCATGATTCGCGGCGGGCACATCGACCTTGCGATCCTCGGCGCGATGCAGGTCTCCGAGCGTGGGGACCTGGCCAACTGGATGATTCCGGGCAAGCGTGTGAAGGGCATGGGCGGGGCGATGGATCTTGTTTCAGGCGTCCAACGCGTCATCGTGTTGATGGAGCACACAGCGCAGGATGGCAGCGCCAAGCTGCTTCGCGAATGCACCCTGCCGCTGACAGGTACGCGCGTAGTCAAACGAGTGATTACCGATCTGTGCGTGCTCGATGTTACCCCGTCGGGCTTTGAAGTTATCGAGCTGGCGAGCGGTGTTATGCGCGAGCAAGTGGAGCAACTGACAGAGGCTCCCGTGCACTTCAACGACGCGGTCCTGTAGCGGCAATCATCGTTCTTTTGCCCACACGGGCTTTCTTTTCTCCAGAAACGACCGAATCCCCTCGCGAAAATCCGCCGTCTCCCGAGCCCGCGCGTTCGCCTCCATCGCTTGAGCGATCGCCGCATCCAGCCAGACCCTATTCTGCGCGGCCAGCAACCGCTTGGTTGCTGCTAACGATTCCGGACTATTTGCCGCCAGCACCTGCGCCAACGCCCGCACACGTTCCTCCAGAGCATCCGGCGACACAACCTCATTTACCAGCCCGAGACGATGCGCCTCCGCGGCATCAAAGAGCCGCCCGGTCAACAGCAGGTCGCGAGCCCGTTTGTCGCCAACTTGAAGGGCGAGAAACGCAGACACAAGCGCGGGCACAAACCCGATGCTCACTTCCGTATATCCGAACTTCGCCGCCGGCACCGCCAAGGTAAAGTCGCAGATTGTCGCCAGCCCCGTTCCGCCTGCGATCGCCGCTCCATGCACTGCTGCGATTGTAGGCTTGGGCAATTCATACAATGTGCGGAACAGCCTGCCGATTCGCTCCACATCCGCCGTGTGCTCTGCCGCCGATTTATCTTCCATCCCTTGCAATGCCGCCAAATCCAGGCCCGAACAGAACGCATCGCCCGCGCCTCTCAATACAACCACCCGGCAGCTGCTTACGGCCGCCTCTTCCATCGCGGCAATCAACTCCACCTGCATCTCAGGAGTCATTGCATTGCGGCGTTCCGGACGATTCAGAGTAATCGTCCGAACCTCACCGTCATCCGCAACCAGAATCGTCACATAACTCAAATCCATCCTCCAGCCGGCCATAAATCCCGGCGAGTGAACGCCATTTAATTCGCCGTAGTGCCAAACTCCCGGGCAATGTCTGCGCTCAAATGAATCAGTTCATTCAAGGGCTGCAGCTTCGGCGCCTGCACGCCTAATTCTTTCAGCTCCGAAATCAACGTCTCTGTGGGAATATTTTCCACCAGCGCATCTTGCGCAAACGGACATCCCCCCAACCCGCCAATCGCCGCATCGAACCGCCTGCACCCCGCCTCAAACGCCGCGCGAATCTTCGCCGACGCTTCTCGTGGCCGCGCATGCAGATGCACACCAATCTCGATCCCATCATGTGCCGCAAGCACATGGGCCAGCGTCTCTGCGATCCGCGCGGGTGTCGCAAGCCCCACCGTATCGGCCAGCGAGATTTGCCGCACGCCCGATTCGATCAACAGATCGCACGCATCCGCCACTTCATCGATGCTCCACGCATCCTTATACGGATTTCCGAAAGCCATCGAGACATAGGCCACGACATCCAGCCCCGCCTTGTGCGCCAGCGTGCCGATTGCCTCCAATACATGCAGAGACTCCGCCGGCGTCTGGTGCTGATTCCGCGCAAGAAACTGCGGCGAGATCGAAAAGGGAAACCCCAGCGTCTGTACCGCGCGGGTGTTGATCGCCCGCTCTGCCCCCTTCACATTCACCACGATGCCGATGATCTCCACATCATCCGGCGCATCGAGAAGCTCCAACACCTTCTCCGAGTCCGCCATCTGAGGAACAGCCGCCGGTGAGACAAAGCTGACCGCATCGATGTGCGTGAACCCCGCCGCCACCAGCTTGCGCACATAGTCCGCTTTGACCTCAGCCGGGATCTGCGTTGGCAGCCCCTGCCAGGCATCCCGCGGGCACTCCACGATCTTGACCAAATCATCCATAAGTCTTTCCCAAATCGCCAGCGAAGAAACTGAAGTTATCCGCGGGAGGGATGAACTTTCAGGATTTCTCTTGCAATAACCATCCGCTGAATCTCGCTTGTTCCTTCGCCAATCGTACACAGCTTCACATCGCGATAATACTTCTCCACCGGATAGTCCTTGATGAAGCCATAGCCGCCGAACAACTGCACCGCCTCATCGCAGATCCGCACTGCCACTTCGCTTGCGAAGAGCTTTGCCATCGACGATTCGCGTGTCACCTTCCGCTTCGCATCCTTGAGTACTGCCGCGCGCTGCGTCAGGAGTCGAGCCGCATCCAGCTCAGTAGCCATGTCCGCGAGCTTCCACTGAATTCCCTGAAACTCCGCGATGGCCTTCCCGAACTGCCGCCGCTCCTTGACATACTTCAACGCCGCATCCAGAGCGCCCCGTCCAATCCCCAGCGCCAGCGCGGCAATCGAAATCCTGCCGCCATCCAGAACCCGCATCGCGTCGATGAAGCCCTCGCCTTCTGCGCCCAGCAGGTTCTCCGCCGGAATCTCGCAGTCCTCAAAGATCAGCTCGCTGGTATCGCTGGCTCTCAGGCCCAGCTTGTTCTCTTTCTTTCCCGGCCGGAATCCCGGCGTTTCTTTCTCCACCACAAACGCCGATAGCCCGTGCGTACTCTTGCTCTTGTCCGTTACCGCGATGACCACGGCAACGTCCGCGTAGCGCCCGTTGGTGATGAACGTCTTGTTTCCGTTCAGCACATAGCGATCGCCCTTTTTCACCGCGGTCGTCCTGGCGCTGCCCGCATCCGATCCCGAGCCTGGCTCCGTCAGCCCCCAGGCAGCAAGCCACTCGCCGCTGGCAAGCCGCGGCACGTACTTTTTCTTTTGCTGCTCATTCCCGGCGATGAAGATGTGGTTCGTGCCGAGCGAATTGTGTGCGGCAACCGTGATCCCCAGCGATCCGTCGACGGCGGAGAGTTCCTCGATCGCCAGCACGTAGTCCACATATCCCAGCCCCGCGCCGCCGTACTCATGGGGAAAGATCACACCCAGCAAGCCCATCGCGCCCAGCTTTTTCACTACCGCCAGGGGGAACTCGCAAGCCTCGTCCCAGGCCATTACGTTGGGCGCAATCTCTCGCGCCGCAAACTCGCGAATCTCCCGCCTGAGATGCTCCTGATCCTCCGTCAACACAAACGGGTAAAGACTCTTTGACGACTCAAGCTCAAGGTTCATGATTGTGCTCCTTCGCACCCGGCCTGCGATGCGTTGCTTTCCCTGCTGTGTAAGCTGCAGCCATTTCTGCGCTCACGTTGCACGAAGCGGGAGAGAACTGCAAATCAGATAGTTAAAGACCTTCCGTTGCCCCGCACAGCCTTCGGATCAGGTCTGCAAGACCCCGGGATTGAACTTGCCCACGTCAGGATTCAAGGCACAAGCCTCCAGCGCCGCGATCAGCACCTCTCTCGTCTTCACCGGATCGATAATCGCGTCAATCCAAAGCCGCGCCGCTCCGTAGCGCGGATCGGCCTGCGCGTCATAGGTCGCCTTGATCTCGTCATAGAGAGCCTTCTTCTCCGCATCCGACAATACCTTCCCGCCGCGCTCCATCTGCCTGGCACGAACTTCAGCCAGCGTACTCGCCGCCGAGGCCCCACTCATCACCGCATAGCGCGCCGTCGGCCACGCAAACAGGAACCGCGGATCATAAGCCTTGCCGCACATTGCATAGTGACCGGCGCCAAAGCTTCCGCCAACGATCACCGTGATCTTGGGCACCACGCTGGTGCTTACCGCCGAGACCATCTTTGCTCCCGCGCGAATAATTCCCGACCACTCCGCGTCCTTGCCCACCATGAACCCATTCACATCATGCAGAAACACCAGCGGCACCAGGCTCTGATTGCAATCCATAATGAACCGCGCCGCCTTTTGCGCGCTCTCCGTATAGATGACTCCGCCAACTTCGATCCGATTCATTCCCGCCGCTGGACCCATGGCCACCGTCTGGTTCTGATTCGTCTTCTGATTGGCTACAATTCCCACAGCCCTGCCGCCAATGCGTGCATACCCGCACAGCACCGTCCTTCCAAAATCCGCTTTGTACTCATCGAACTCGCTGCGATCTACGATGCGTGCGATCACTTCGCGCATGTCGTAGACATTGCTCGCACCCGGCGCCGGATTCAACAAGCCGTACAGGTCCTCGACCGCGAATCTGGGCGCATCCCGAATCGCATCGAATTCTGCGGAGTTGAAAACCTCTCGCCCGGCCCCCGCGGAAACTCCGTGCCGTTCCCCGATCTTACCCACCAGGGAACGCAATCGCGCCAGGCAGAGATGATCGTTGGGCTCCCTGAAGTCCACGGTTCCTGAGATTTCCGCGTGCATCGCCGCACCACCCAGTTCCTCTGCGTCTGTCTTCTGTCCGATGGCCGCTTGCACAAGCGAAGGCCCGGCCAGAAACAACCCCGAACCCTCAGTCATCAAGACGGTATCGGTCATCACCGGCAGATAGGCGCCTCCCGCCACGCACATCCCCATAATGGCCGTAATCTGCGGCACTCCCAGCGAACTCATCACCGCGTTGTTGCGGAACACCCTGCCAAAATCGTCGGTATCCGGAAACACATCCTCCTGCAGCGGCAAAAACACCCCGGCAGAGTCGACCAGGTAGAGAGTGGGAATCCGGTTTTCCAGCGCGATGGTCTGCGCGCGCAACACCTTCTTCGCCGTCATGGGGAAAAACGCGCCCGCCTTGACCGTGGCGTCGTTGGCTATGATCATGCAAAGCCGTCCGCACACACGCCCCAGTCCCGTCACTACGCCCGCACCGGGAGCGCCTCCATATTCGCCATACATTCCATGCGCCGCCCAAAGTCCCAGCTCCAGAAGCTCCGTCCCTTCATCGAGCAGCAGCCTTAGCCTTTCTCTCGCCGTCAACCGCCCCTTCGCATGCTGTGCCTCCGCAGCCTTTGCTCCGCCGCCCAGCCGAATCGCATCCTCCTCCGCGGCGAGCGCCGACCTCAACGCCGCGAGCGCCTCCCGGTTCGCCCTCGCCCGCGGAGCCTGCAAATCCAGCTTCGACCCCAAACTGTTGTCAAACTTCAAATCATCCGCCATGTCGCCGTCCACGAAAACTCGAAGACTATAGCATGTTACTTATCATCTGCGCATCATGCCGCCAGGACAGGAGTTGATGCGATGGAAGAGTCGAAGCATTCGAATGCTTCGACGGCCACATCAATTTGGATTCGTGAACAGGCTGGAAAGAGGCCTGGATGGCGGCGATGTCCTGCCGCCAGCGGTGGAGCGCCGCGCTGCCGATTGACAGCCCAAGTCAATCCTCCAGCCGCGATCCGCGATCGATGCGAGCCTCAAGGGTGTGCATTGCCTCGTAGATCTCATCGAAGCTCTCGATAGCGAAGAGCAGGTGGTGCATCTCGTCTACCTTGACTGGCGTGCGCAATACTTCGTCGAGATCGAAAGGACGCACAGCGCAGCCGCGGTGCAGAACGTTGGAGCACTCGCCGTTGGAACTGATCAGCCCACTGCCGTAGACCTTCACCTGGCCGTTCTGGCGAATGAGCCCGAACTCCACCGTGTACCAGAAAACGCGCCCAATACGTTCAAGTATTCCCTCGTCGTGAATGCGCGCGCAGAGCTGGCCGTAGTGCGCGAGAAAATCCGTGAAGACCGGATGCGCGTGCAAGGGCACATGGCCGAAGACATCGTGAAAGATGTCGGGCTCGGGCGTGTATTCGAGCGAGTCGCGGCCGCGCAGCCAGGTGGTGGTGGGAAAGCGGCGGCCGGCGAGCATCTCAAAGAAGGCCGGCGCCGGCATGAAACCGCTGACGGGCGTGGCATTCCAGCCGGTGCGGCGCTCCAGCTTGGCTGAGACCGCGGCCAGGTTGGGCAAACGGTCATAGGGCAGGCAGAGAGACTCGAAACCGTCCAGGTACTCCTGCGCGGCGTGCTGTTCAAGCTGCGGCATGCGGCGGCGCACCAGTTCGGCCCACACCGCGTGCTGTTCCGTGGTGTAGGCCGCGTAATCCTGCTCGATCAGGAACGGCGCGGACTTGGACAACTCCAGCAGCGCGGCCCTCACAGGTTGCCCCTCAGCGCCTGTTCGCGCTCGATGGCCTCAAACAGCGCCTTGAAGTTGCCCTTGCCGAAGCTGCGGCTGCCCTTGCGCTGGATGATCTCGTAGAACAGCGTGGGCCGGTCTTCCACGGGCCGCGTGAAGATCTGCAGCATGTAGCCCTCATCGTCGCGATCGACCAGAATGCCCAGCCGCTCCAATTCTTCGAGCGGCTCGTCGATGGGCCCCACGCGAGCGGCCAGTTCGGTGTAGTAGCTGTGCGGCACGGTCAGGAATTCCACTCCTTGCGTCTGCAACTGCGAAACGGTGGAGAGAATGTCGTTGGTAGCCAGCGCGATGTGCTGCACGCCCGGCCCCTGGTAGAAATCCAGATACTCCTCGATTTGCGACTTCCTGCGCCCCTCGGCCGGCTCGTTGATGGGGAACTTCACGTAGCCGTTGCCATTGGCCATCACCTTCGACATCAGCGCCGAGTATTCGGTGGATATATCCTTGTCGTCGAAGTGCTGATAGAGCTGAAAGCCCATCACATTGGCGTAGAATTCGACCCACTCGTCCATGGCGTGCCAGCCTACGTTGCCCACCATGTGGTCCACGTACTTGAGGCCCGTGGGGCGAGCCACGGTGTCTGCCTGCTCGGCGCGGAAGCCGGGCAGAAATGCGCCGTTGTAATGGCCGCGCTCAACAAAGGTGTGAATGGTGTCGCCATAGGCGGCGATCGAGGCGGTGGTAACTCGGCCATACTCATCGGCCGTCTCCGCGGGCGCAGCCACCGAGCGCGCGCCGCGGGCTGTGGTCTCGATCCATGCCTGGCGTGCGTCGTCCACCTCGAGGGCAATCACGCGCACGCCATCGCCGTGCCGCGCCACGTGGTCCGCGATCGGGCTGGCGGCCCGCAGCGAAGTGGTAAACACAAAGCAAACCTTGCCTTGCTGGACCACGTAGGAAGCGCGATCGCGTTGGCCCGTCTCCGGGCCGGCATAGGCCACCAGGCTCATGCCGAAGGCGGTGCGGTAGTAGTAGGACGCCTGGCGCGCGTTGCCCACGTAGAACTCAACGTGGTCAGTGCCCTTCAGGGGCAGAAAATCCTGCCCGCTCTTCACCGTGCTGGGTGCAAAGGATGCCATCGGGACCTCCGGTTGTGGCGTGACGGGGCCAAAGTTCAGGGGTGATCCGCATCACATCTAAGCAAAAGCATAGGCCGCCGTGTGGACGACATTGAATACCGGTTGAAAGAAAGATCTGACGGTTCGCTTGCTTTTTCTGTGCTGTGAATCCAGTTTGACTTAATAATCGAAGGTAAGCTTACAGCGCAGGCAATACCACGCCGCGGCACTCGCCGAGCGAGATTTCCGGAAAGCCCTCTCGCCGGCAAAAGCCGCGCAGAATCACTTCGTCGCCGTCTTCAAGCGCGGTGCGGCTCTCGCCGTTGGACAGCAGAATGGGCTTCGCGCCGCCGGCGGTGAGTTCAAGCAGACAGCCAGCCGCGTCGTCTTCGCGGCCTGAGACGGTACCGGTGGCCAGAAGATCGCCGGGGAGCAGGTTGCAGCCGTTGCTGGTGTGGTGGGCAATCAGTTGAGCGGGAGTCCAATAGAGATCGCGGAGATTGGCGTGGCTCAGGCGGTGGGGAGCCTGGGCTGCCGCGCGCATGGCGGAGGTCAGCAGCCACGCCTCCAGCGTGAGGTCGATCGCGCCCGTGTATTGATCGGTCGCGTCAAACAAATAGTCGAGCGGATCCGGGTCCTCGGCGGGACGCTGAGCGATGGGGGCGCGAAACGGCGCGAGCGCCGCCATGGGCACCACCCAGGGCGAGACGCTGGTGGCAAAACTCTTGGCCAGGAAGGGCCCCAGAGGTTGATACTCCCAGGACTGGATGTCGCGCGCCGACCAGTCGTTCAGCAGAGAAAGCCCAAAGACGTGGTCCCCGGCCTGGCGGACGGTGATCGGTTTGCCGAGTGGGTTTCCGGTGCCGATATACAGCCCGACCTCGACCTCGTAATCCAGGAACCGCGTGGGGCCGAAGCTGGGGATGCCGCCCGCGACCGGTTTGGTCTGCCCGTGCGGACGCCGGACCTGCGTCCCGCTCACAACCAGCGACGAAGGCCGCCCGTGATAGCCGATGGGCACGAATTTGTAGTTGGGAAGCAGCGGCTGCTCGGGACGAAAGAGCCGGCCCACGCGGGTGGCGTGATGGATCGATGCGTAGAAGTCAGTGTAGTTGGCCGATTCCACGGGCTTCAGCAGCGTGGCGTCTTCCCTGGGCGTGAGCGCGGCGCTGACTACATCGCGCGTGGCTTCGTCCGCCCCCGTATCGAGCAGGTCCATAAGCCGGCTGCGCAAGGCCGCGTGGTTTGCCGCACCGCAGGCCATGAGCGCATTGAGTGTTCGCGTCTCGCAGGCGGCCTGAATCTCGGCCGGCAGCCCCTCAAACAGGCCCGCCCCTTTGCACCAGCGCAGGTCCAGCACACATGCGCCAATACACACACCAGGGCGCGCACGACCGTCCTCCCCGGCAAAGATGCAGTAAGGGAGGCTTTGCAGCGGAAAGCCGCAGGCCGGGTCGTTGGCCGACTCGACCCAACTGTTCCGGCTCCACTCGGCCGCTGAAAACCCATCCATAAACCAGCGCTCCCGCTTGGCAGTCTACGCCCCCGCTTCGATTATCCAGCGCCGGGGAAGTTTTTCTTCAGGCTTTGCCAGCACTCGTAGTATTCATGCTGCAGAATCCTTTCTTCCATCGCGAAGCGGGTGGGTCGCACGGGCAGCCGCGTCTCGAACATGAAAGCCAATGTGCCATCGATAAAATGGGGCTTCAATTCAGCCCTGCCGGCCCGCTCAAAGGTCTCGGCGTCCGGTCCGTGGCCCGACATGCAATTGTGCAGGCTGGCGCCGCCCGGCAGGAATCCCTCCGTCTTGGCGTCGTACTGGCCCAGAATCAGCCCCATGAACTCGTTCATCATGTTGCGGTGGAACCAGGGCGGCCGGAAGGTGTGCTCGGCCACCATCCAGCGCGGCGGAAAAATCGCAAAGTCCACGTTCGCCGTTCCCGCCAGGCCCGAGGGCGCCGTCAGCACAGTAAAGATGGAGGGATCGGGGTGATCGAAGCTCACCGTGTTGATGCAGTTGAAGCGCGCCATGTCGTACTTGTAAGGCGCATAGTTGCCGTGCCACGCAACCACGTCGAGCGGAGAATGATCGATTTCCGCTCGCCACAGCCGGCCCAGAAACTTGGCGATTACCTCGAATGCGCCTTCACGATCCTCGTAGGCCGCCACCGGCGTGAGGAAGTCGCGAGAATTGGCGAGGCCGTTGGCCCCGATGGGCCCCAGATCGGGCAGCCGGAAGCTCTGTCCATAGTTCTCGCAGATATAACCCCGGCCGGCGCCGTCGGGCAGCTCAGCGCGGAACTTGATGCCGCGCGGAATCACCGCCAACTCGCCCGGCGCCACTTCCAAAGCACCGAGTTCGGTGGGCAGCAGCAGCCTGCCCTGCTGCGGGAGAATCAGCATCTCGCCGTCGGCGTTGTAAAAGAAGCGGTCATGCATCGAGGCATTGGCTACGTAGAGATGAATGGCAACGCCATCCTGCGTGGCCGGGTCGCAGTTGCCGCCCAGCGTGACAATTCCGTCAACGAGGTCTGTCTTCTCCTCCGGGATGGGGAGCGGGTTCCAGCGCATCTGGTTGGGCGGCGTGGGCGTCTCGTCGAAGGGACCGCTGCGCATGAACCTGCCATGCGAAAACTCGGCGTAGGGCTCATGCATCACCGAGGGCCGGATGCGGTAACTCCACGTGCGGCGGTTTAGCGCGCGCGGGGCGGTGAAAGCCGTGCCGCTGATTTGTTCGGTGTAAAGCCCAAGCGGCGCGTGCTGCGGGGAGTTCTGTCCCTGCGGCAACGCGCCGGCGTGGGTCTCGGTGGCAAACTCGTTGCCAAACCCGGACTGATACCCGGTGTGATTTTGGTGTTGAGCCATTGGGGAAGCTCCATCGTGCTCTGACGTCGGGCAGTATCGCATCCGTTCGCAACAACTGACAATCCATTTCCATAGCCAGTCGCGCATTGAGGATTTACTTTCTTAAGAAAAAGGTGCTAAAGTCCTTTCAATCGAAGGGGATGAGGCTATGTCAACGAGCCGTTACAGCCATCGCCATGAACCTGCCGAGCTGGATCGCATCGCCTGGAAGATCATCGAAGAACTGCAGCGGGACGGCCGGCTATCCTGGGCCGAACTGGGCCGGCGTGTGGGGTTGACCACCCCGGCCGTGTCCGAGCGTGTATACCGGCTGGAGAAACTCGGCGTCATCCGCGGCTTCCACGCCGACATCAGCCTGGAGCGGCTGGGCATGCCCATCCTGATCTTCGTGCGCCTGTCGATGGCCGGACCGGAGCAGTTGGTGCGCGCCTTTCAAAAGCAGGTGAAGACGTGGGAGGAGGTGCTGGAGTGCCACCGCGTCACCGGCTCCGACTCCTTCATCGTCAAGGCGCGTGTGGTCTCGGTTGAACATCTGGAGCGCTTTCTTGACAAGCTGGGTCACTTCGGGACCACTTCAACCGCAACCGTGCTCTCATCGCCGGTGCTCCAAAGAATCATTACCGAGAAGGTCATCGAGCAGTTTCATAATGGCGAGTAAGAGTGGCCGCAACATTAACTACTGTGAAGTAGTCGTTTCTGTTTCATAATATGCTTCCCTGCGGCGCTGAATGTTCAAAGCACAAGATGGCGTATTCCCTTGAAAATCTGGCCTTGTGTGCTGCGATGGGCTGCTCCCCGGCTACTTGAACTCCAGCCTCTGTCCTCGGTCCGGTCCTGGCGGAAAGGGCGCTCCATTTGAACCGCTCGCGTCTGCATCCATTTCCGGCATCAAACAGGATGGCATATCCTGCCTTATGATTCCTACCGGAGAAGAAGTGTCTGCAAAAGGCTCACGGCAGGCAGCGAAATATGGAAGGAAGGCGATGGACAATTTCTGGACCAGAAGGCAGTTTTTGAGCCGGGCGGCTGGTTCCGCGGTCTCTCTCGCGCTTGCGGGGCCGGGGAAAAGTGCGCTGGCCTACGGTGCGGGCACATCGGCTCTGCGGGGTAGATTCCTGACCCATGTTTCGGTAGTCCGCGTGAACCAGATTGAGGTGACTCCCGATCGCTCGATCGGCGAGGACGAGGCCACGGACAACCGTCCGGATCGTATCCGCTCGCGCCGGGAAGCCTTTGCGCGAGGCTGCCCGGAGGGCAGGATGACCTGGGCGATAAGCTGGCTGGCTCTGAACGACACCCGGCAGGAGTACAAAGACGCGCGGCGCCTGCTGGTTTCCTTTCACGAACGGTATGGCGACGAGATCACGTTCATTCCGGGGGGCTACTTCGCGCCGATGTTTGACACCCGCGAACATATCCGGGAGACGATTCACAAGGCGTTGCGGTTGATCTCCGAAATGGTGGGCAATGGGTATCGCCCACAGTGCCTGGTGGCAGGATTTCTGGATGCGGAGAGTCAGAGATTCCTCGCCACCGAAGAGGGCATTCATGTTTGCCAGGGCCAGATATGGAGCCAGCACGGCATCGACAACGGCGATGGCGACGGCGGCATCTGCTATCCCTATTACCCCAGTCGCGAGCACTATCTCAAACCGGCCCAGGGGGCCGCGGATTTTATCGACTGCGTCTGCCTCGATGGCTGGACGTGCGATTTTCTTGCAGCCCGTCGTGAGGGCTTTCAGGGCGGGTTCAACAGCCGCCTGGGCGTGGGGCCCATCGAGACGGTGGGAAACCTGGGAAAAGAAGCCGGCCGTAAGGAGATGATGGATACCACCGCGATGCACTTTGACCAGGGCCACGCCCTGAATGGATTTGGCTGGGTGACGGGAATTTGGGAGGTATCAGTGGGCCACGATGAGGACCTGACCTGGTGGCTGCAGGCCGTCAAGGACAGGTGGCCGGACACACAGGTGCTGACTGAAGGGGCGTTCGGCCTGGAGTGGCGGAAGCATGCACCCGACAATGCGTCACTCAACTACCGGTTCGATGCCAAAGGAACCGGGGCGCCCGGCTCAGAGAAGGAATTGGAAATCCAGTGGTTCATGAACCGGGAGTTTCGGCTGGGGCTGCTAAGAAACTGGATAACGAGCAGTTCTCCCATGGTGATTGACTTTACCCGGTACGATTTGAGGGCGCATGAGCCCCAAACCCTGGAGCGGGAATGGAGCCTGATGAACGTGCTGAATCAGAAGGGTACGCGGCCCGAAGACAAGCCGATCCGGTTGGGACGATTGACTCCCGAAGATCAGCGGCGCATCTATGCGCGGTACCCGGAGCTGAAGAAGCTGGCCTGAAAACTCTCAGCCGAATGCGAGCCGCTTCCAGGGTCTACGCACCGGGCATATTGCTCGGTCCTTCGGACGTTCTCCATTGCAGCGAACTGACGACTGATGGCAAGGCATACAAATCGAATGGCTGAGAACGAAGGATGATGGAACAGTGCCGGAGAAATCGAGAAGGAACGATCTCGCTTACACAGCGAAAGGCCAGAACGCTCAGAATTGCTTCGCTCTTCGGCTGCAGAGGAGGGGGTTGGTCTTGCGAAACCGCTCAAAAGGAGCATATTCTTGGATGTTCAGAGCTGGAAGAGGAGATTCCTGTAACGAAAGGAGTACTTTACATGTCAGCAAAGCGAATTGGTATTCTCACGGGAGGCGGCGACGTCCCGGGCCTGAATTCGGTCATCAAGTCGGTCGTCTACAGGGGGGCCGAAATGGGATGCGAGGTCCTAGGCATCCGCCGCGGCTGGGAAGGATTGACGCACGTCGATCTGAAAGATCCGGCGAGCCGGTCGCGGTACATCCAGCCGCTCAACCGCGAGAACACTCGCACTATCGATCGCACGGGCGGCACCTATCTGCACAGCTCGCGAACCAATCCCACCAAGATGAAAAAGCTGCCGCCGGTGCTGGAGGGCCAACAGTTTTCAAGTAAACAATCCACCAAGAACGGAGTAACGAGCACGCTGTTCGACGTGACGCCGGCGGTGCTGAAGAACATCGAGACGCTGGGGCTCGATTACGTGGTGGCGATCGGCGGCGATGACACCCTCAGCTATGCCGCCGAACTTGACCGGCACGGCGCCAAGGTGATCGCGGTGCCGAAGACGATGGATAACGACGTTCGCAACACCGAGTATTGCATAGGGTTTTCAACCGCCATTACGCGTGCCATGGACGCCATCGAGCGGCAGCGGACGACGGTCGGCTCGCACGAGCGCATCGGCATCTTCCGGGTGTTCGGCCGCGACGCCGGCTACACCGCTCTTTACACCGCCTACGTGACATCCTTGCGCTGCTGCATCCCCGAGTACAAGGTGAATTTGCAGCACCTGATCGAAATCCTGGTCACTGACAAGCACAACAATCCCAGCAATTATTCGCTGGTGATTCTTTCCGAGGGCGCAGAGTGGGAAGGCTACAAGGTGAAGGAATATGGCCCAGCCGATGCCTTCGGCCACCGCAAGAAGATGAGCGTGGCGGAGGACCTGAGCAACGAGATTAAGGATGCCACCGGCGATGAGACCGTTGTCAGTGACCTGACATACGATTTGCGCTCCGGCAGTCCGGATTTCGTTGACCGCCTGGTGGCCATCACCTTCGCCGGAATGGCGATGGATGCCGTGGAAGAGGGAAAGAGCGGCCTGATGACGGCGATCAGCAGCGGCTGCTACGCGATGGTGCCGATCCCCGATCCCAAACTCGGGCCGCGCAAAGTGGAGATCGCCACTATGTACAACACGGAGCGATACCGGCCGACTTATAACCTCAAGCTGGGCCTGCCAATTTTCCTGACGCGAGGCTAGTGTCGGGGGGAGAGGCCTGGACAGAAGCCTGTTTGTTCCGGCGCCAGAGGCGCATGTGGCCGAGAATGCGGAGTACATGCTTGTTCGAAGCCCCAGCCAATGGGCAATCCAGACGAATACCCAGCTATCTGAGCTAATCAAAATGGAGAACTTCAGCGTGCTTGGGCCGGCGGATTCGGATGGTTTCCGAAGGCCGCAAGCCAAGTTGAAAGGAGCTTCTCCCTAAAGGGCGCGTCCGAAGCGTGGAGGATATCACGGATGAAGAGCGCCCGCAGTGGACATGTACGACTGGATCGGACTCGTCCCGGCCATTCTCCACGCCTGGTACCCAGGCCAGCAAGCGGGGAGGGTTCCCGGAAAGCACCCGCCCTTTATTCAAACTCAGCCGGGAGACGAAGAGCCAGCCCACTTACATGCCGGTCGTAACTTCGCCTGCCGATCCTATGGCTCGCCCAACCTTTGTTGACTCGACTCCGCACTCTCGGGCTGTGGTTCTTGCTGTGCTCGAATAGAATGGTCTACGCCATGAACACAAAGGCAATTCGTAGTGATTGGGTAGGACGGATCATCGACGGAAGATTCACCCTCCTCCAATGGATAGGCGGCTCTGGAGGAGGTGGTGTCTTTCTCACGGAACTACAGGGGCATGGATCGCAGAAAGCCGCCATCAGGCTCATTCCGGCCGATGCCAGGGACGCGGAAGCCCACATCGCTGGCTGGGCGGTGACAACGACCCTTTCTCATCCTCACCTGATGCGCCTGTTTCACACTGGGCGTGGTCAGATCGACAGCGCCGGGCTGCTCTACGCCGTGACGGAATATGCCGAAGAGGTTCTCGCACAGGTTCTTCCCGAGCGGCCACTCACGCCCTCCGAGACCAGAGAGATGCTCGACCGAGTCCTCGACGCGCTCTCCTACCTTCACGGGAAAGGTCTCGTGCACGGTCACCTCAAGCCATCGAACATCATGGTCGTCGACAATCAGGTGAAGCTTTCTGTGGACAGCCTTCATGTCGGGGGCGAGCCTGGCAAGCACTTTCCTGCGCTAAACATATATGACGCACCGGAAAGCGTCACCGAGACGATCTCCCCGGCCGCGGACGTCTGGTCGCTCGGCGTCACCCTGGTCGAAGCCCTGACCCAACATCCGCCGGTTTGGGACAGATCGACACAGAGGGAGCCGATTGTGCCGGAATCCATTCCACAACCCTTCGCCGACATTGCGCAGGAATGTCTCCGGTCCGACCCCACGCGCCGATGCACCCTCAGCGATGTCAAGGCTCGTCTCGAACCTGCCCGATCTGTCCCGGACCCGGCCGGCAAAACCGCTGGAACGGTACCTGCCAAACTTCGCGTGGCGGTAATCATTGCCGCAGTGCTCGTTCTGATTGCGGTCATCGCAGCTCTGCTACTGCGATCTCACCATGTTGAGCCATCGTTTCCAGCCGGGAAAAAACTCGTGCTCACGATCCCCGCTCCCCCACCTCAATCTCCAATTCCGGGGACTCAAACCTCCAATGGTGCGGCCGTCAAGGGTGCTGTCGCTGAGCGGGTTCTGCCCGACGTACTCCCAAGTGCGAGGGAGTCCATTCGCGGCCAGGTCGACGTGACGATACGAGTCACGGTTGATCCAGGCGGCAATGTTTCGAATGCGGCCTTCGACTCGCCGGGACCAAGTAAGTATTTCGCCAAACTGGCCCTGCAAGCCGCCCAGCACTGGAAGTTCAAGCCTGCGCAAGTTGATGGTCAGGCCGTCTCCAGCGTGTGGATCCTTCGATTTCAGTTTAGACAAACCGCCACCGAGGTCACTCCCGTCGAAGCATCTCCCTAACGGGCGAAAGAACCAGCCCGGGTCTCAACATGGGACTCTCCCCACCGAGTTTTCCGCCTGCCCTCAGTACGTCCGACGGCTGAGCGACGCGTCCTGGAATCTATGAGGCGTTTTCGACGTGAAGGGCGGTTTTTCCGACGGCACCACCTCAAAACTCGTCATGGCGCACCGCTTGACCTGAATCAGGGAATCCGGCACGCTGGTCTGGGCATGAGAGCACAGTACTGGAGCAGCACTACACCGTAGGGAGCTTGCCAAGCTGTGGGGGTTCTCGACCACCACGGTGAGGGACTGGTTCGACGGCGTACCCGGCGGCCTGGTGGCGGAGCACCCCGAGACGATGCACAGGCGGGGGTACAAGTCGATCCAGGTGCCTCAGAGTATCGCTGACCGGGTTCACACGCGACACGTATCGCAGTAAATTCATTTAGAGAGAAAAGAGGGTCGCCTGGGCTGAATACCGAAGCGACGCTCTTTTTTACTTGAAAAGTGCATGACTGATCCCCCATTTTCATGCATTTCTTGATTTAGTTGAATGTTGTGGGATTGAAAGCACCTAACCTACTGAATCTAATAGCGTTCTACTTGATCAGGTGCATCGTTCTCCAGGGTACGGGCCGGGGCCGGGGAAGAAAGCACCGGCCGGTTATGAGCGGTTTAAGTCCCTGAGAATCAGTAAGTGCTTTGTTATCAATGTGATAATATAAACTCAACCGATTCTAACAGGCCGTGATGAGATTGTCCCGGTGGAATTCCGGTCCGTTTCCTTGAGGCCTAGCGCACCACGCCCGCATCCCGTGTGGGCCAATAGACGAAGACGGCCTTGCCGTAGATGAGCGAGTGCTCGACCGGGCCAAACTCGCGGCTGTCGGAGGAGATGGACCGGTGGTCGCCCATCATAAAGTAGGTATCATCGGGAACGATGATCTCCGCCATGGACTTGGTGTCGCGGTACTCCTCGGGAACGTAGCTCTCGATCTGCGGCTGGCCGTTGAGCCAGACTTGGCCGTGGTCGATGCGCAGGCGGTCTCCGGGAAGGGCGATCACGCGCTTGATGTAGCTCTTTTCCGGATCGCGCGGGTAGTGGAAGACCACCACGTTTCCACGCTCGATGGCTGATATGTGATAGACAAACTTATTGATGAACAGGCGGTCGCGATCCTCCAGCCGCGGCAACATGCTGGTGCCTTCCACGCGGACCGGTTGGTAAAGAAAGGTGATGATCAGCACCGAGGCACAGGCGGAAACCACCAGATCGCGCAGCCACAGCCCGATGCCGCCAGCCCTGTAAGCCGGTGCGAGTGCATGGTTGGGTTCCGGCTGGCCGGTGTCTGCCGGGAGGCCGACAGGCGGGTTGGGAACTGGGAAGGAGTCGTTGGGGACTGTTTGCATCTCTCTTCTAGATTACTCGCAACCGAGGCCTCCGGGCGGACAGAGGACGCGGGCGCGGTTGGGCTTTGCGAGCGGTTTGGGCTGGTTGGCCGCGGGAACCAGTGCCGGCGCCGCGCCCGGCGGCTCGGAGCTGAGGTTTGGTTCTTCAAGTATAAGTGGCCGCTGCAGGAGCATCTCCACCTGTGTTCCGCTCTCGATGTTGACATCGGCGCCGCGCGTAAAGAGCGACACCAGGCCGACAGCGGCAGCTCCAGCCGCAATTCCTACTACGCCTCCGGCAATCGGATGCCCGCCCGCCAGACCGCCTATCGAGCCAACAGTACCTCCCGTTGGAATCGCAATCTCCGCAGTCTTGGCGGCATTGCGTCCCTTGTCCCCGCCTTGCTCGATGGTTCCCTCTCCATCCTCCTTCACGGTTTGCTGCCGGGCGCCGGGAAGGCTGTTGACGATGCCTGGAATCTCCACCACCGTACCGTTGGGAAAGATGATGGAGGTGAAATGCATATCAAGCTGCGAATTGCCTTTCACCCGCCCTGCGCGCACCACGCGGTCCACCACGCCCTGTACGTACACCCCGGCTGGAATCATGACCCTGTTCCCGACCACCACCGGGAAAGTCGAGGCGAGGTAGACGCCATCGCCGGGCTTGGCGCTTTTGGTGTTGATGCCGCTGCGCAACTGCAACAGAACCTTGGTTCCGGCGGGGACGGTGTAAGTCTTCCCGGCTGCGACGGAGGCTGGCGCGTCGGCGGGCGTGGGGTCAGCCTGCACAGCGGCCGGAGCGGGTTTCTCCGGCGCGGGCGATGCTGGGGACCATTGTGCCGGCGTGCCGGCGGCAGCTTCCGGCTGCGCAGGCGCCTGAGCCTGGCCAGTCTGCGCGAAACAAGGATTGGAGGCTGCGGCCATAAGGCTCAGTGCGATTCCAGCGGTCAGCGTTCCGTGCAACAGACGCATCAATCCCTCCAAAGCTCTCCTTACTGCCATAGACGCGCCGCCCTCATTGAAGGATAGCGTCAGGGGACAGCTTCAGGATAGTCTCATGCGCTGCCGAGACACGAAAATGCGCCGCGGCACACTGCGGCCGGGCTCCAATCGCGTTACGATGCAAGAGAGCGATGGAGACTGAAGCCACCCCGCCTGATCCTACCCATGCCGGCGCCCGCCAGCGGTTTTCCGCTGTCTACCGCGTGCTGGCCGGCGCCATCGCCGCCCGCGCCTTCCCCGGCTGCGCCTTTGGGGTTCTGGCCGGCGGCAAAGTCGTGCTCCAGGACGCACTGGGTCGCTTCACCTATGACGAGGGCGCGCCCACCGTGGCCGTGGAAACCATCTACGACGTAGCCAGCCTCACCAAGGTGGCGGCAACCACGGCCGCGGCCATGCTGCTCTGGCAGCGCGGCCTGCTGGATCTGGACACGCCCCTGGGCGAGCTGCTGCCCGGCTTTGTGGTGGGCCGCGCGCCCGATCAACACGCCCGCTACGTCAAGCTCCGCCATCTGCTGGCCCACAGCTCGGGTCTGCCGGGCTATGTGGAGTTCTATCGCACGGTAACCACGCCGGCCGCGCTTTTTCGGGCCTGCATGGAGCTGCCTTTGGAAGCCGAGCCCGGCGCGCGCGCCGAGTACTCCGATCCAGGCTTCATTCTGCTCGGCAAGGCGCTGGAGGTGTTTACGCGCGAATACCTTCCAACCTGGGTTCGCCGCGAGGTCTTCTATCCGCTTGAGTTGGCAGCCACAGGATTTTGTCCATCGCATGGGGCGCGAACGGCAATTCCGCCCACCGAAGAGGACACCGACCTGCGCCAGCGCCGCATCCAGGGCGAGGTTCAGGACGAAAATGCCTGGCTGCTCAAAGGCGCCGGCGGCCACGCTGGGCTTTTCTCCAACGTGCCGGACCTGTTGCGCTTTGCAGGCGAAATTCTGGGGGCCGGATCTGCAATCGGCGCCGAGACAGAAAGTCCCCGCCTGTTTGACGCGGCGACAATCGAACACTTCGCCCGCCGGCAGGGTCCGGAGGGCAGTTCGCGGGCGTTGGGGTGGGATACGCCCTCGCCGAATTCCTCCTCTGGCCGCCATTTCTCGCCGCGCTCGATCGGGCACCTGGGTTACACCGGCTGCTCGCTGTGGATTGACCTGGATGCCGGGGTCGTCGTTGCGCTGCTCAGCAACCGCACCTGGCCGGACCGCAAGAGCCAGTTGATTCGTGAGGTGCGGCCGGCATTTCACGACGCCGTGCGGGATGCGCTTTAACAATTCAGCAAATACGGTGCTTGCGACGGTTGGAGCCGTGGAGAATTCTCTGGGGAGTTGACGGGTTTGCAGATACAATTAAAACTTGGGGACAGACGCGATGCTCACCAGTTCCACGATCCAGGAGACGGCCGGCGCCCAAGCAAACGACACCAAGAAAGACCAGGCCTCCCTGCTTCAACAATTGACGACTGAGAGCCAAAACGAGGCTTCTCAAGGGTTTGACACCAAATCCGCTCTGGAGATCGCACGCATCATCAACCATGAGGATGCAAAGGTCGCGGCAGCGGTCAAAAAGGCGATTCCGGAGATTGCGCAGGTCATTGACCAGGTAGCCCGCAGCCTGCGCGATGGCGGCCGGCTGATCTACATCGGGGCCGGTTCCAGCGGGCGGCTCGCGGCTCTCGACGCCTCCGAATGCCCACCCACCTACTCCTCGGCCCCCGGACAAGTGCAGTACATCATGGCTGGCGGACCCAAGGCGCTGGCCTCGGCCGTCGAGGTCAACGAGGACTCGGAAGAGCTTGGCCAGCGGGACATTGCCCGCCGCCGCCCCACGCGCAAGGACGTGGTGGTGGGGCTATCCGCCTCGGGCCGCACTCCCTACGTGGTAGCCGCCGTGGCCTACGCCCGCGCCCGCGGCGCCCATACCGCTGCTGTGACCTGCAACCACGAGACTCCTCTAGCTGCGGCTGCCGAAATCGCCATCGTTGCCGAGGTCGGCCCTGAAGTGATCTCCGGTTCCACGCGCATGAAGGCCGGCACCGCCCAGAAGATGGTCCTGAACATGATCACCACCGGCGCCATGACCCGGTTGGGCTATGTGTACGAGAACCTGATGGTCAACGTGCACATGCAGAACTCCAAGCTGGTCGAACGCGGCATCCGCATCCTTATGTGCGCCTGCAAGATCGACCGCGAGATTGCGGTGCAAACCATCAAGAGCGCCGGGCGCAGCGTCCCCGTGGCCCTGGTGATGCTCAAAGCCAAGGTCGACAAGCCCGAGGCCGTCCGCCGCCTGGCCAAATCCGACGGCAATGTGCGGCTGGCTGTCGAGGACAATATGCCGGAGCTGTAGCGGTTTGTCTGCTGAGGAGACAAGAACGTTCCGGCCACTTGCAAAATGAGCGGACGAGCGAACGGCAAGCCAGGGATCCTTGCGCAATACCTTTTATAGCTGGTACTCCCACAGGTCGTTGAGATCTCCCGATTTGCCTGTCGAGTCGTCGCCAAACCCGCCGAAGAGCCAGAGATTTCCAGAGTTATCCACCCAGGTTGCAGCACCCACTCGCCCTCCGGGAACATTGCCGGAGGCCGGAGTCCCCAGTGTTCCGTACGTCCCCATCAGGCCGCCGACGTTCGAGCCACCCATCCAGGTCCACTCGCCCCCGGAACATTGCCGGGAGCCGCCGTCCCCAGCGTTCCATAGCTCCCCGCCTGATTGGCGGTTTTAGCTCCACTCACCCACGTCCACTCATTGGGACTGCTCGGGGTGGGGCCTGGAGTCGGGGTGGGGTTTGGAACCGAGCCCGCTCCATTGCATCCCGTAAAAGCCAGAAACGCCATCACCGCCAGCATCAACACAGCGGACTTCATCCGGCTCTCCATACAGAATCTCCGTTCCTGAGTCTGTAATTCAGTCCGCTCCTGTGCGAAGGAATCCGCGCAGAGGCTCCCTGGACGATACGCGAAAACTCCCGCGTGGCAGTCTCCCTGTTGTAGACAGGTTCATCAGTCCAGTGCTTTGCCGTCTGCCGTTATTCAGATAGACGCCTTCGCCGGGTGGAAGTTTATAGCCAGGGGGCAACTCTCTCTCTCCATTGCGCTCCATTGCGGCGGGTTGCGATGCTCCCTGCGCTTATCCCAGCCAACCGACAACGTCCGACCAATTGTACTCAAGATCCGTTGCCGGCCCGCCGCCCGGAACCTCATGAAATCCCTGCCGCATCCGCCGCAGCGATTTACACTAAAAAGGCCAGGAGCTGCTCAATTTTCATGGATAAATTTGTCATTCGCGGCGGCAATCCGCTGGTGGGCACCATCCGCGTCTCGGGCGCAAAGAACTCAGCGCTGCCTTGCATGGCCGCGGCGATTCTGACCGAGGATGAGGTCACTCTGGAAAACATTCCGCAGGTGCGGGACATCGAAACCGAGCGCCGGCTGCTTGTGTCGATGGGCGCCGAGGTCGAACTGGGCTACGGGCGCGCGAAGAGCCGCACCAAAATCAGTTGCCGGACCCTCTCCGACCCCGAAGCCAAATATGAGATCGTGAAGACCATGCGGGCCAGTTCCCTGGTGCTNNATCGACCTGCACATCAAGGGCCTGGAAAAGATGGGCGCCACCATTACCCAGGAGCATGGATACCTGGAGGCGCGCGCTGACCGGCTGCGAGGCGCGCACCTGGTATTCGACAGGATCACAGTCACCGGCACAGAGGACTTGCTGATGGCCGCCGTGCTGGCCGACGGCGAAACCCTGATGGAGAACTGCGCGCACGAGCCCGAGGTCATTGACCTGGCATCCCTGCTGACCGCCATGGGCGCAAAGATCGAGGGGGCGGGAACCTCCACGATCCGCGTGCAGGGCGTGCAGCGGCTCCATGGCGCGCGCTACCGCGTCAACCCCGATCGCATCGAAGCGGGGACATTTCTGATAGCGGGCGCCATCACCAGCGGCGATCTGATTGTGGCCAACTGCAACCCGAATCACCTGCGCGCCCTGATCGCCAAGCTGGAAGAGGTCGGCGTCCGTGTGGACATTCTCGGCCCCGACGCGGTGCGCGTGCGTGCCGGCGGGCCACTGCGCGCGGCCGACATCTCTACCGAGGAATACCCCGGCTTCCCCACCGACATGCAGGCACAGTACATGGCGCTGGCCACGCAGGCCGAAGGTGTAAGCCTGGTGAAGGAAAACATCTTCGAAAACCGCTTCATGCACGTGCAGGAACTGGTGAGGATGGGCGCCAACATCAAGGTGGACGGCAGCTCGGCCACGGTGCGCGGGCCGGCCAGACTTTCCGCGGCAGCTGTGATGTGCTCCGACCTGCGGGCTTCGGCGTCGCTGGTGCTAGCCGCGCTGGTTGCGGACGGCGAGTCCATCCTGGACCGCGTTTATCATATGGATCGCGGCTACGAGCGCATAGAGGAAAAGCTGCGCGGCGTGGGCGCGCAGATTCGGCGCATGGGAAACATATTTAATCCCAAAGAGGGCGAGACGCCAGCGGACTGACGGCTCGAATCACGCTAGCGCCAGCTTACGGCCACATGCCAGCGTAGTCCATGCCGGGCAGTCTTGTGCAGCACGCGCTCATACTCGCGCAGTTCGACAAGTACAGGCTGTGTTTCCGAACCCAGGGCGGCGGGATTCACAATCAGGAAATCGATCAGGGCGCGCATGGTGAGCAGGCCGTCCGGGGCGTTGTACCATTGAGGCTGTGGCAGGTGCCGGGCCCATTCGGGGTTCCCAGCGCCCTGCTCGAGTAGCAACGCCATGGAGTTCTCATCGGCGGAAAAGAATTCAAGCAGAGGAGTCACGTGCAAGCGTTCGGCCAGCCGTTCCAGGGCGTCTTCGTTGCGGGCCAGAGCCTGGCCGTTCACAAAGATGTCGAACCCAGGGTCCTCCCCTTCAACGACAATGTATAAACTGGCAGCCATCGTTCTGAGTTTAGTGGAGATAGAGACCGGAAGGGCGGAAAACTCCGCTCCGGTTATCCAATCAATCACCGGGGCGGTCATACCCCGCGGTTACGCAAGTATACCCAGAAGTTTGGCCGCTGAGACAAAAGAGTTATGGCAACGGTCCGCAAAGGGCGGATTCTAGTAAATGGCAGCCATTCCGTTTGGAGGTGAGTGCTGTGAATTGGAGTGAACTCCCGGACCTGGCAGCCGTTGGCCTCTTGGCTGGCGCCTTTGCATCCGTGGCCCGGAGTAACCATACACAGGTATCCAGAGTCTGGCTCACCGGCTGGCTGATGATCGTGCTTCATTTTGGAGCCTTCCTTTTCCTGTCCGTTCCCGGCATCTGGGGAATGTTGGCTGAATCTGTTGGACTTGCTGCACTGACCTGTGCAGGGGTGCTGTTCATGTGGGCCTCGGTTCCCCACCGCAAGGAGAACTCCAGCCGCTGGATTCTTGCATCGTTGCTGGTATCGAACACACTGTATGTTTGCCTTTGGGTTTTCGGCTCTGCCGCAGGTTGGGCTTTGAACGTGTCCGCGGCCCTGATTGGCGCTTTGCCGCTGTTGGTTGCTCTTTCAACGATGATCCGGGTCAACAACCCGCTGCGTTGGACGAAGATCGGCCTGTATTGCGCCCTCTCGCTCTTCCTTCTCCTGATCCAGCATCGGCCCGGAAACGGCAAGGACCTGGCCCTGAATGCCGTGCTGTTTACCGTTTACCTGGGCTGCTGTATCCATTTCTGGTACGCGTACCGCCGCGCCACCGCCGGAGCATTCATCACCATCGCCGGATTCCTGGCCTGGGCGTCCGTGTTTGTGGTGGCGCCGGTGACGCAGGCATTCTGGCCTGCGGTTGCGGCCCATATCGAGGGCGAGGTGTGGAACCTGCCCAAATTTGTGGTGGCCGTGGGCATGATCCTGCTGCTGCTGGAAGACCAGATCCAGCACAACCGGTATCTGGCGCTGCACGACCATTTGACCGGACTGCCCAACCGCCGGCTCTACCAGGACCGGTTGGCGAGCGCTCTGGAACGGGCCCGCCGCTTTGAAACGCAGACCGCCCTGCTGGTGATAGACCTCGACTACTTCAAGCAGGTCAATGACACGCTGGGCCATCATGTGGGCGACCTTGTATTGCAACGCGTTGCAGTCCTGTTTTCCTCACGCGTCCGCCGCTCCGACACTGTGGCGCGGACCGGCGGAGACGAGTTTTCCATCATCCTGGAGGAGCCCACCAGCCGCGAAAATGCCGAACATGTGGGCCAGTCTTTGATGCACCTCCTCAACGAACCCCTCGAGGTTGCCGAACACACAGTGCATATTGGCGCCAGCGTCGGCATTGCGGTCTTTCCCGAGGATGCACGCGAAATGGAGGCCCTCTGCATCGCAGCCGATCTGCGCATGTACGATGCCAAGCATGACGCTCAAGATATCGGCGAAGAAGAGGACTTTCCAACAGGCCGTTTGCATCCCCGGCTTAAGCCCGGTGCGCAGGATGGCATGCAGGTAGCGGATTAGGGCGGCTTCTTGATTCAAACGCCAAAAAAGCCCGGACTTGGCGTCCGGGCCTTTTTGTTGCTTCAGAGAATGCTCGGCTGCTAACCCTGACCTCCCCCACTGCCTGGTCCGCGGCCGCCACCACCGGGCCGGCGACGCCGCCGGCGGCGATTGTTGTTGTTGGCCGGAGGACGGCCCGCACCAGCCGGTTGACCGACGGGGACCGGCGCACCCTCAATGCGGTTGAAGTTCGGTTCGTTCTCCTCGTCGAACTTCTCGTCCCCCTCGTCGTCGAAGTCGTCACCGCCCTCGATGAGGATCGTACTCTGGTTCGATTTCGGCTGGCGCTCGTCAAATTCGTGGCGGGGCCTGGCCGGCGGGGCAGGCGCGACGAAAGCGGCTGGAGATTCGGATGCGGCGATCTCCACCTCTTGTGCCTCGGCTGGAGCCGATTGAGCCAGCTTGGCCTTCTGTTCCTTGATGAGCGCTTTGCGGCTGAGCTTAATGCGATTGCCCTCGATGGCCAGAACCTTGACCATCACCTGATCGCCCTCGCGCAGCTCGTCCTTCACTTCCTTCACGCGATGTTCTGCGATCTCGGAGATGTGCAGCAGGCCATCGGTGCCGGGGAACAGCTCGACAAATGCGCCGAACTCGGCCAGCCGCACCACCTTGCCCAGGTAGATCTTGCCCACTTCAGGCACAGCGGTGATGTTCCCGATGATTTCGAGCGCCTTCTTCAGCCCCTCAGCGTCGCAAGAGGCGACGCTGACCCGGCCAGTATCGTCTACATCGATCTTGGCGCCGGTCTGCTCGATGATGCCGCGGATGGTCGCGCCACCTTTTCCGATCAGGTCGCGAATCTTGTCGGTGGGAATCATCACGGTTTCGATGCGGGGCGCATACTGCGAGCGCTCCGTGCGCGGTCCGTCGAGCACGGCGTCCATCTTGTCCAGCAGGAAGAGCCGGCCTTTGCGCGCCTGCTCCATGGCCTGCTCGAGAATCTCGTGGGTCAGGCCGCCGATCTTGATGTCCATCTGCAGCGCGGTGATGCCCTTGCGGGTGCCGGCCACCTTGAAGTCCATATC